>JAYTNQ010000503.1:0-1005 GCA_043748255.1 Bacteroidota bacterium | reverse complement strand
CATCTCGAACCTGTAGTGATAGATCAAATCAATATTTTGAATGCGTCGATTTTGGCAATGCAAAAATCTGTTTTGAAACTTGACCCAAAGCCACAATTTTTGATTGTAGATGGCAATCGATTCAAGGCATTTGATCAAATAGATTTTGCTTGTATCATAAAAGGGGACTCAAAATACCTGAGCATTGCTGCCGCATCAATACTAGCAAAAACAGCTCGTGATGCCTATATGAACCAAATTCACGAAGAATTTCCGATGTATAATTGGAAAAAAAACAAAGGATACCCCACAAAAGAGCATCGTGAGGCGATCAGAAAATATGGCGTAACCAAATACCATAGATTGAGTTTCAAATTGCTTGAAGAGCAAATGAAAATTGAATTTAAAGCTGAGAATTAACAAATTTCGCTTCAAATAAAGCAGCAAAATGAGTCACTATTTTGTTTTTGACTTCTGATTCGTCCACCTTTTCGACACCAAGCTCAACCTGAAGCGAAGTTACAGATTTTCCTTTGATACCACATGGAATGATGTGGTCAAAATAACCCAAATTGGCATTGACATTCAGGGCAAAGCCATGCATCGTGACCCACCTACTCGCTCGAACTCCCATGGCACAAATTTTTCGTGCAAAAGGTGTGCCTACACCAATCCAAACGCCCGTTTCGCCCGGACTTCGAGTAGCAACCAAACCATATTCTGCCAGAGTCAAAATAATTATTTCTTCCAAAAAACGAAGATATTGATGAATATCTGTGAAAAAATTTTCTAAATCCAAAATTGGATAACCCACTATTTGCCCAAGCCCATGAAAGGTGATATCGCCGCCACGATTGATTTTATAAAACGCAATATTTTTTTCGATTAGTTGCTTTTCTGAAAGCAATAAATTAGACAAATCACCACTTTTTCCGAGCGTGTAAACATTTGGATGTGTGACAAATAACAAAAAATTTGGCGTTGGCAGCTGTGTATCATTTTTGCGGTTTTGAATTTTAAGATCTA
>JAYTNQ010000502.1:0-1001 GCA_043748255.1 Bacteroidota bacterium | reverse complement strand
AACAAGAACCTTATGTTCTTCTGTTTTATTTCCTTTGTATACAACATCTCCTAAAAACATCTTGAAAATATCGGTTGTTCCATCTTTACGTTCCATTGTTGCACTCAATCCAACCATATAACGAGTAACAATCTTAAATAATGCATTCGAAAATACCTCACTACTTATATGATGAACCTCATCTAATATTGTGAACCCGAATGTTTCAAATAACGATGACGGATAATCTTTCATTGATAATGACTGTAACATTCCAATAACTATATCTTTATCGTCAATATTTATAACGCTACCTTGAATTCTACCAATCCTTGCTGTCGGTAGAAATTCACCAATTCGTTCAACCCATTGATTCAGTAAGAATTCTTTGTTCACGATGATTAATGTCTTTAGTTTTAATCTAGAAATCAAATTTAAGCTTAAAACAGTTTTTCCGGCAGCACAGTCGAGTTCAAGAAGACCACACGCATGTCCTTTATTTTCACAGTAGTCGAGATAAGAATTTACTGCTGGTATTTGATGAGGTCTCAATGAACCCTTGAACTCAATATCTATAGGTTCTCCTAATGGTAATGTATTCTTTTTTACAAGTCCAAAATGTTTTTCACCGAAATATCTTGGAGTATATATTTTTTTTGCGGATTCCCTGAATATAGGAAACGTACGAGGAGGACCAGCACACATTGAACCCATTACAACTGGACGAGCAACTAACAGTGTTTTTAAATGTTCCAATTCAATCTCAGACAACGATTCCTTAATAATTGTGTATCCCTTTGACCCTATATATGTCTCACAATCTTGATTAAATGTCACAACCGCAGGGGTCTTCATTGCCGATGATGATGATGTCTTTGTTGATGATTTCGTCATTTTCTTATTCATTGAACTATGTTATGTATTTGTCTAAATCTAAAAATGTGAATCAATTTTTTAGATGGAAAGTTTTTTATCTGATAAATGTATACATAATGAAATCTTTAAGTTTGAATAAGTATACA
>JAYTNQ010000501.1:0-6201 GCA_043748255.1 Bacteroidota bacterium | reverse complement strand
CACTTTCTTTTATTTTTTGTACCAATTCTTGCGGAATAACCTCATCTGTTTTATAATGTTTGGCAAAAATAGCCAAAGCTTCGGGCTGATAACACCAGTTTTCCATGATTTGACTTGGCAACTCTACAAAATCCCAAAAAACCGAGGTTCCAGACAAACTAGGATAGGTAGTATTGGCCAAAATGCCGTGTAAACCGTGACCAAATTCATGAAAAAGCGTGGTTACTTCGTTAAAAGTCAGTAAGGAAGGTTGGGTATTTGTAGGTTTTGTAAAATTGCAAACGTTTGAAATATGCGGGCGTTCGTTGACGCCGTTTTTTTCAAATTGTGGTTTGAAAGAGGTCATCCAAGCACCTCCTCTTTTTCCTTTTCGAGGGAAAAAATCAGTATAAAAAACGGCTATCAATTCGTTTTCTTTGTTTGTAACTTCAAAAGTGCAAACCTCATCATGGTATTTGTCTATATCAAAAACTTCGGTAAAATTGAGGTCAAATAAGCGATTGGCGATTTGAAACGCTCCTTGGACCACTTTTTCTAACTGAAAATAGGGTTTCAACAACTGATCGTCGAGCTGAAAAAGCTGTTGTTTGAGCTTTTCAGAATAATAGGCGGCATCCCATTTTTCGAGTATTGCTATGCCATCCAAATCTTTTGCAAAAGCGGTCAATTGTTGCATTTCGCGAAGCGCTGCAGGCTTGGCTTTGTCTAACAAATTGTTCAAAAAAGCGATTACTTTTTCTGGATTTTGAGCCATTCGCTCTTCCAAAACAAAATGGGCGTGGGTTGTATAGCCCAATAGATTGGCACGGTGATGTCGCAGTTTTGCGATTTGGAGTGTGATTTTTTCGTTGTTAAAACCGTTGTCCCGAAAGGCTTTTTGACCGGCTGACACGGCCATTTTTTGTCGCAATTCGCGGTTGTCTGCATAGGTCAAAAAAGGCAAATAACTGGGCATATCTAAAGTAAAAATCCAGCCTTCGACCCCTTTTGAGTCTGCAAGTATTTTGGCTGCTTCGATGGCATTTTCGGGCAATCCTGATAGTTCGTTTGGATCGATAATTTGCAGTTGAAAATCATTGGTTTCGGCCAAAACGTTTTCGCCAAACTTGAGTTTTAGGATTCCCAATTCCGTGTCAATTTGACGTAGTTTTTCTTTTTTGTCGAAAGTTAATAACGCACCGTTTCGAGCAAAGGATTTGAATTTTTTTTCTAACAAAGTATTTTGTTCAATATTCAAATTGAGATTGTTTCGCTGATCAAATACCGTTTTTATTTTTAGAAAAAGGGGTTCGTTGAGCGTAATATCGTTGGCAAATGCGGTCAAAAGTGGCGTGACTTCTTGGGCTATTTTTTGAATATCGTCATTGGTTTCTGCCGAGTTGAGATTGAAAAACAAGCTGTTCAGCCGATCCAAACTTGCTCCCGAAAATTCGAGCTTTTCTATGGTGTTTTCAAATGTTGGGCTACACAAATCTGCTGTTATAGCCTCAATTTCTGCTTTAGCGGAAGCGATATTTTCAATAAATGCAGGCAAAAAATCTTCGGTTTTGATTTCAGAAAAAGGCGCAGTATTGTGTTTTGTTTTGAATGGCTGTATAAGAATCGACATGAATGTATAGATTTTTTTTTAAATGATTCTAATAAAATGGGGGGGGTGTCGTTTTGTTTTTAAATTTTCAAAAAAAGCCGAAAAATTACGGTTTTTGGTTGAAAAAACAGCAGAATTTAGGAATTATAATTTTCAATTTGTTTCAAAATAACATTTCTAACCTCGTCACGCAGTTCCCGTCTTTGGTCTAAAGTCTTGTTGGTTGTGGCAACAAATTGATGAATTTTGACCCGCAACAAACCTGGACTACCACTCAAGAAAGTGTAAGAAAAACGGCGTTTATTGTCGGCAAAAGTAAGCGGTACGATTGGGATTTGATGTTCGATTCCTAATCGAAAAGCACCATCTTTGAAGTCGTCCAAAACAATATCTGGATTTGGCACGCCACCTTCGGGAAAAATACAAATACTCAACCCTTGATTAAGCCTTGTTTGGGCACGCTCAAAAACTTCTAAACGGCTTTTGGCACTGCCACGATCTACCAAAATGCAGCTTCTTTTGTACAAAAATCCAAAAAATGGCAATTTGGCCAATTCTTTTTTTCCGACAAAAACAAACGGATTTTTGATGACTGCCAACATCAACATAATGTCTAACATCGAAGTGTGATTGGCAACAAACATATAGCTTTTTCCTTTTTCTAAAACCTGTTCTTGCTCAATTTTATAATAAAAACCGCCGCCAAAAATGATGATTTTTGCCCAAAGTCGGGCCAATACAAAAAATTTGGGATACCAAGTTTCTTTAAGCAAAAAAAAGAACATTGCCGGAAGCATGATGATCAACGGAATCGTCATTAGGGTATAAACCCAAAAACGCCAAAGCGATATTAAAATGTTTTTTAGTCTTTTCATACGGTCAAAAATACAAAAAGAGTTTTAATATTTGATAAAAGAAGTAACTTTGCTGAAATTTTTTATTTTTATTCAAAAAAAAACGGCTTATGTCAAAAATATTAACGGGTGTTCAAAGCACCGGAACGCCACATTTGGGCAACTTGTTGGGGGCTATTTTGCCTGCCATACAAATGTCTGAAATGCCGCAAAACGAATCTTTTTTGTTTATAGCAGATTTGCACTCTGTAACGCAAATAAAAGACGGAAAAACATTGCGCAACAATACTTATAGCACTGCAGCGGCGTGGTTGGCGTGTGGGTTGGATCCTGAAAAGGTGGTTTTTTATCGGCAATCTGATGTGACGCAAACCACAGAATTGGCTTGGTATTTGAATTGTTTTTTTCCGTATCAACGGCTCACATTGGCACACTCCTTCAAAGACAAATCTGATCATTTGGAGGATATAAATGCCGGCTTGTTTGGCTATCCTATGTTGATGGCGGCAGATATTTTGTTGTATGACGCTCAGATTGTGCCTGTTGGCAAAGATCAGTTGCAGCATATTGAAATGGCGCGAGATGTAGCCTCACGGTTTAATCATTTGATGGGCGAAACCTTTGTGTTGCCCGAGGCCAAAATTGAGGAACATTCTATGAACGTGCCTGGCACTGATGGTCAGAAAATGAGTAAATCTCGTGGCAATATCATCAATATTTTTGTAGAAGACAAGGTTTTGCGCAAGCAAATAATGGGCATAGAAACGGATAGTACGCCACTCGAAGCCCCAAAAAATGAACAAACCTGCAACGTTTTTGCACTCTATAAATTGATAGCAACGGCAGACAAAACGGCAGCATTAGCCGAAAAATATCGCAATACCTCTGGAGATTTTGGTTATGGCCATGCCAAACAAGCCCTGTTTGAATTGATTTTGGAGCGTTTTGAAAAAGAACGTGAAAAATATTTTTATTATGCCAATAACCCCGCCGAAATAGACAAAGCATTGGCTATTGGGGCTCAAAAAGCAAATACTGTTGCAAATGATGTACTGTTGCGGGTTCGAGAAAAATTGGGTTTTTAAATTTTATGGTTTGAAAAAAATCGATATTTTTCTGTTATAATGGAAAAAATTGTGTTTTGTAAAAAAAATGATCGCAAGAACCATTTCAAAAAATATTCCGAAACCGATTTTCTGTGCTTCATTTAGAGAATTGTTGTGAATGGTTTGTTGAGACCAAATAAGATTATAAAGTGGCGTTTTGGTTTTGTAATAAAACGATAAAAAAATTGTTTGTTAAGAAAATTTTTATAGATTTGTTTAAAAGAAACTGATTTACAAAAAATTAAAAAATGATTGATTTAGAAAATTTTAGCACGGAATTAGTAGCTAAAAATGGAATTTATTTTGCTAAAAAGGAAAGTGAAATTTCATATCCCGAAAGTGGCAATGAAGATTTATTTCAGATAGAAGGCGACAGTTTTTGGTTTAATCACAGAAATAATTGCATTGTAGAAATTGTTAGAAAATTTTTGAAAAAAGAACTGTTTTTTGATATTGGTGGCGGTAACGGGTTTGTTGCCAAAGGACTGCAAGACAAAGGAATAGAAACAGTTTTGATAGAGCCTGGTATTGAAGGATGCAGAAACGCTCAGAATAGAAATCTCAAAAACATAGTGTGTGCCACTCTCGAAAATGCGATGTTCAAAAACAACACAATACAAGCAGTTGGTTTGTTTGATGTTGTAGAACATATTGAAGATGATAAAGAATTTTTAGACTCAATCTACGCTTTATTAAAACAAAATGGGTTGGTATTTATATCTGTGCCTGCATTTCAGTATTTGTGGTCGAATGAAGATGTCGATGCGGGTCATTTTAAACGCTATACAACCAAAAATTTAAGGGAGAAACTAATAAATGTAGGTTTTAAAATTGAATATTCCACTTATATTTTTTCTGTCTTGCCAATTGCTGTATATTTGTTTCGAACTATTCCTAGTAAATTTGGTTTCAATAAAAAATCAAACGACCTTGACAAACATATCAGCGAGCACAAAAAAAAGACCGGAATAATTAATTTTATTTTGAATAAAATTTGGGAATGGGAGTTAAAGGTTTTAAAACAAGGAAAAAAAATTGGTTTTGGAGGAAGCTGTTTTGTTGTAGCGCGAAAACATAACCATATTATTGTAAAAAAATGAAAGAAAACCCAACTATTTCAATAGTTAGCCCTGTATATCGTGCCGAAAAAATCATCTCAAAACTTGTTTCTGAAATTCAAAAAACAATGGTTTTGATGGATGTTTCTTATGAAATAATTTTGGTTGATGATAGAAGTCCTGATCATTCGTGGGCCGAAATGAAGAAATTATCTGCTGCTTTTGAAACCGTAAAAAGCATTAGACTGAGCCGCAATTTTGGGCAACATCCCGCTATTATGGCAGGTTTGAGCCTCGCAAAAGGCGAATGGATTGTAGTGATGGATTGCGATTTGCAAGACCAGCCCAAAGAGATTGTGAAGCTTTTTGAAAAAACCAAAGCCGGGTTTGATGTAGTATTGGCAAGACGAACAAATAGACAAGACGGGGTTTTGAAGAAATTAACCTCAAAAATTTTTTCTAAAATCTATGGCTTTTTTACGGATACAAAATATGATAACGAAATTGCGAATTTTGGAATTTATAACAAAAAAGTAATTGCTTCGATTTTAGAAATTTCAGATTATATCAAATTTTTTCCATTATTTGTTGACTTTGTAGGCTATACATCGACCTCAATTGCTGTAGAACACGCTATGAGAGATTCTGGATCAACAAGCTATAGTTTTTCAAAATTAATAAGTTTGGCGTTCAACTCAATTCTTTCTTTTTCAAACAAACCCTTGAAAATTTTTGTCAAATTTGGCATGCTCATATCGGTGTTATCGGTGTGCATTGGAACCTACTATATTTTGGAAGCTATGTCCAACAAAATTGAGGTTTTGGGCTATACTTCTATCATCGTTTCGATATGGTTTTTGTCTGGAATTATCATCACAACTATAGGCGTAACGGGCATTTATGTCGGTAAAATATTTGATCAAACAAAAAATCGTCCTGTTTTTATAATCGACGAAATCCTATGATAAAAAACTTAGATTGGGATAGCGCATTTTTTGAAATGGTCGTAGGCGAACTATTTGTTGCCGAAGAAATTGATGCGGAAGAGATTAAAAATTTTGATTTGTTGTATGCAAAAAACCCAGTAGATTTTGACTTAAAATTAGATCATTTCACAAACCATTTTACGGAAACCAAAGTTGTTTTTGTCAAAGAAATTATTGAAAACAACTGCGATAGCAACAACATTTTTTCTGTAAAAAAAGTAGCTTTTCAAATCAACAAAATTTATGAATTGGCTTATGAAAGCGGCAAATTCAGTCGGTTTTTTTTAGACACCAATTTCAAACCAGAAAAATTTAAAGAATTGTATCGCAAATGGGTTGATAATTCGATAACGAATAATTTTGCAACAGCAGTTTTGGTGTATGTAGAAAACCATCAAACTATTGGTTTTGTTTCCTACAAAGTTGATTATGAAGACGCTACAATTGGATTAATTGCCATAAGCCCTGCCCATCAAGGAAAAGGAATAGGTAGAAAATTGCTTCAGTTTGTAGAAAACGAATTGTTTCAAAACCATATAAAAACCCTACATATTCCTACGCAAGAATCTAATTTGGCAGCTTGTAATTTTTATAAAAAACAGGGCTATA
>JAYTNQ010000500.1:0-6218 GCA_043748255.1 Bacteroidota bacterium | reverse complement strand
GACAAAATTGTCGGTTCCGTTCAGCCGGAGTTTATCTCATGGGCAATATTTTTGGTCGGTATTCGATGATTGCGGGTGATTGTTGGGTTTTCAAGGTTGAGGAAACTATGGATGTTATATGATGCCCGTTTTTGTCGGTGATGTTGTTTTCACTACTCGTTATTTTGTTTTTGTTATTCAATATTTGTGTTTTACTTTTCGATAATAGTATTTTACTATTTATTAAAAGTGATTTACTACTCCTTAAAATTAATTTGCAATTCATTGAAAGTATTTTACCAATCGTAAATAGTAATTTACTTCGCCTTAAAATTAATTTACCATACGTTAATATAGCTTTACAATGTCTTAAAAGTATTATACTATTTGTTATTAGTAATTGATAGTTTAATAATAGTATTTTGCTATTTTATAAAACAGTTTTCACAATATAAAAGTAAAGTACGGTAACATTTATTTCTAGGTGTATTTTATTTATTTCCTTTGGCTCTATTATGTGATTTACACAACATTTCACAGTTTTTACTATCTGTTGCTCCGCCTTTGCTCCACGCTGTTACGTGGTCGGCATCCATTTCGGCAAGTTTCCAAATTTTTGTTTTATTTGCATCGTGACCGATTGCACAATAACTACAGTTTGAAATCCGTATTGTTTCTGCTGCAGTTGTTTGCTTTGTGAAAAATATTTTTTTGGTTGCTTCGTCAAATACTCTTATTTCTAATAGTTTTGTATCCACTGAACCACCCAAAATATATTCAAAAACGCCTTTTCTGTTTTTTATATATGGGTCTGCATACAGATTTTTTATTTGTTCAGAAACAGTTTTTGAGTTGTAAGGTTGTGTTCGATATGTTTCATAAAATCTGCCCCATTCAAGTCCTTTCATTTCGGTTTCTACATCTGGAAATACAGTTGAAACCCAATCAATAACACTTGTGAAATAGTTTTTTAATTCGGTTATGTTGCTGTCAAATCTGTGTCGGCTCATATAATCACCTACATTTTCTTTGCTTACCCATTCCAAAGCTCTTTCTAAAAAGTCTTGTCTATTGGCACTACCCGAAATATAGGCACTCCATTTTTGAATGTTTGCATTTTGGCTATTGCTAAAAGCCTCTTTGCCTAATGTAACAAATGGTCCAGAATAAACGGCATTTAATAATTCTTGATTGTTGAGTGGAACTCCTGCAATATTGATGGTTCTAAACCATTCTTTTATTTCACTTTCGGTGCCTTCACATTCGTAAATTAAAAGCTTGGTGTTTAATATTTTTTGCTGTTTGTCTTTGGCGATACCGCTAAAATATTGCTCCATTCCGTTTTCGTCTTTTATGGCAAATTTGTTGGTCACAAAACGCCCAAAACTTGTTATACGTTGTTGTCCGTCTAAAACTTCGAGGCTGTCTTTGTTGATTTTGTTGAAGTAAATTAGTCCTAACGGATACCCTTTTAAAATGGACGAAATAACGGCAACATCTCTTTTGCCGTCTGCATAAATATAGTTGCGTTGGTATTCTGGTTGTATTGTTAATGTTCCTGAAAGTCCAAACAAGCCTTTGCCTTCCAATTCGTTGTAAATGAAGCCATCACAAATGTCTTCAACTGTAATATCTGTTTTTAATGTTGTGTTCATGATAATTTCTTTTTATCTTCTAAAAATGTTTTTGCATTCAATTTACTAACTACTTTTTTGCCTGTTTTTGCTTCCAATTCTTTTCGTGCATTTCCAGCAATAGAGCCGCCTTGCTTGGCTATTTTTTTGCTTTCTTGAAAGTTTTTAGGATTTACTGCTGCCGAAATATCTTTGGTTGAGGCCTCTGCCAACATATTCAAAATGAGTTCAGTATTGGTCATATTATCTCTTAGGTTTTCTTTTTTTAGACCTTTGAGCGTTTTGTATTCTTTGGTAGATTTGCCGCTCCAAGTTTTAGTAATAATATCTGTAAGCGTTGCAAATTGTTGTCCTTCTTTGTGCCCTATTCGTTTCCACTCATCGGTTAGTTCTTTGCGAATTTCGATGCTTTTGAGGCGTTGGTTTATCCAATTTTCGCTATATCCCAAATTCAGATATTGTTGCAAAGCCCTATCAATGCTCAATTCTGGATCTTGCATTTCGTCTATGCGTTCGCTGGCTATTTGTGCAAGCCATAGCTTAAAAGGTTCAGCCTTGGGGCTTGGTATGGATTGTATCAACCGAAAAAGCTGTTCGGTATCGGCTACATCGGTCATTCGCATTTTGCCATCTGTTGCCATCATTTTCAAACCGTGACAATTTGTCACGGTTTCATTTCCTTCTGCTTTTAGGCGTTGTTTAAGTTTGCGCCAATATGCAGATGGGTCTATGCTTTCGGTTAATATGGCTATTACATCTACGATAGAAATATACCATTTTTCTTGCTCGCTGTTCCAATGGGTACGCACTTGTTTTTGCTCAAATAGTTGGATTGATTTGATCATTATTTCTTGTGTCTTATTAAAATTCGCGCATAAATTTCTTTACCCTTAATTGTAAACCTCTTGCCATAAATAGGATTATCTTCAACATATCTATCAATACCTACAATTTCAAACTGTTCTGGCGAATATTTGTCAAGAAAACTAATAGGAACTCCCATAACTCCGTCATAATCGCTTGGTATTGCATCTGTAAAAGAAACTTCAATAGCGTTATAGTTGTCGTAATTTTGATAACCGTTTTCTTTAATTTCTTTGTGTTTGCTATATTTTAAATTGTCTTGCATTGTCATTAATGCCAATGCTTTGTGGCGTTTTCCGTGGTCAAGATTTGTAAACCAGCAAGAATTTCCTAACCGTGTATAATCTCCTATATATCCAAGTTTTGCTGCTTTTTCTTTGTCTTTTTCTGCTACTTCAGTTCCTTTTGGTACAGCAAAAACCATATCGCTCATAGCACCCGTTTTCCCAAGCCACATTTTATCATCTTTTATAAGTGGAAAAACTTCTTTATAAGTAATTGCATTCATATTTCCAATAATCACAAATTGTTTATCAGCTTCAACAACCCACGATAGAAACTCTCTAAATAATGAAAAGGGTGGATTTGTAATGATTATGTCTGCTTCGTTTCGTAGTTTTTTTATTTCTTCGCTTTTAAAATCGCCATCTCCTTTTAGGTATGTCCATTGCAAATCGTTTACATCAATTTTTCCGTCTCCGCTAGTGTCGTGGTCAATGGTAAATATTTTTCCGTTTACAATGGTTTTTGTTTTGTCGTATTGCGGTGCATTTGTTTCAAAAAGTGTTGGAGCATAATTGATTTTCAAACTTTTGCTTTCTGGTGCAAAACTCGTACTTATGAGTTTTTTTAGTTTTAATCTTTCAAAATTTTGTGCAAAGAATTTTGTAAAGTTGCTCCATTCGGGGTCATCGCACGGCAATAAAATAGTTTTACCCTCAAATGTGTTTGGGTTAAATTCCAAATATGCCATTATCTCTTTCTCAATGTCTTGATATTGCGTATAGAACTCGTCATTTTTTGCGTTCTTTGCTTTACTTAAATTGCTATTCGCCATTTATATTTTGGTTTTTATTCTTGAAAAGCAAAAATAGCATTTTTAAATTTGAATTTAAGAACAAATCAAAAAAAGGGATTTTCGTTTGCAAAACCTTTTTTGATTTGAGTCTTTAGAAAAAAAAACACAAATCGAAAACGCAGCATTTACTTTTAGGATAATCCATAGGGTGAAGGTGTTGCCGGTTCCGTTCAGCCGGAGTTTATCTCATGGACAATATTTTTTGTTGGTAATTGATGATTGCGGGTGATTGTTGGGTTTTCAAGGTCAAGGAAAGGCTGGCTTTTAACTGATGTGCTTTTATTTTTATTCAGTAAAATATGTAAAAGATTGTGGCGGATGTAAATTATAATCTGCTCTTAAACATTTTGGATTGGTATATTTAGTTTTACTTTTTATTTGGATTGCAAATCCTTTTTCTCTGTCTGCAAAATATTTATAAAAGTAATCTTCAGTTATTCCAGAATGTTCTTTGGTTAATTCCCAAAGTGTTGCTAAATCATCATTAAATATTCTGTCAATTTGGAATTCTCCAATAACTTTTTGAACAGGCGAAGAAGAATAAACTAATATAGTTTTTATGTTTTCGTTTTTGAAAATTGCTTTTCTAAACTCAAATTTTTTTGTTCCGTCAAATATTTTATTTGCAAATTCCGGTTTTATCGACAATACTACTTTCATAATTTTACTTTATTTCAATTTATAAGCAAATTTAACCAAACTATTGAATTGGTCATTGTTAATTTTAATAAATCCTCTTGGCATATTCATAATATCTGGAATTACTCCAATTCTGTTCAAATCATCTAGCGTTGGTTTTGGAGTTGGCAAAGAATGTGCATAAAGAAAGTTCACAACAAAAGGTCTATTTTTTTCGTTTTTATTCCACCATTTATTTTTCAAATCTTCTCTTGAAATCATAGTTTTACGATTACAAGCATCAAAAAAATTATCGAAATTTTGAAAATTTTTAATTACGTTTTCAACAATGCAAATTGTTGTAATTGTACTTGAATATTTTTTAATTGTTCCTTCTTCTCCCATTCTGTAAATCAAGATAATATCGCCTGATTTTAAATTTCTATCAAAAGAATGTGAAATATAAACTTTACTAATTCTATTTCTGTGCGGTTCGTTTTCTGTGTATTTACTTTTGTCTTCTCTAGTATTTATACTGTCAGGAAATAACTCTGTATGATATTGAGGTTCAATTTTTATAATATATTTTTCAGTTTCTCTTGAGAAAAATGGAAATGTTAATTTTGGTTTTAGAATATTTATAGGTAGATTTTTACCAAATGCTCTTGTAAAAACTTTTTCCTCTCCATTTTTGGTTGTTTTTATTCCATAAAATTCAAAACCCCATTCTTCAAGCATATCAATTAGTTGCTCTTGTTCAGGTCTTTTGTTAAAAACTGTTACATAAATTTCATCAACTTTATATTGATTTGCATTATCAAAAATAGTTTTTAAAAATCGTTCTCCAATTTTATAACCATTACTTGTAACTTTTAATGTACCAATTTTTAATCTTTTCTTTTTTGGAAATGTTGGAGTAATTTCTGAATATGGTTCGTCAATATTCTCAATTTTTATATATAAAAATGCGGTTAAATTATTATCGCTATAACAAACGTAGCATAAATCATCTGCTTTTTTATTGAACCATCTATCGAATTCAGCGTAATCTTCTCTAAAACTATCAAAAAAACTATCTTTAATATCTACTTCTGCAAAATCGACTTTTTTTACTGCTAAAACTTTATAATTAACTAATTCTGGATTTTCTGATGTAACTTTTTCTAGAAAATTTTGAATTCTAAATACTTTTTCAGCAATTCCAAGCGCCTTTGCTTTTGTATGAATTTTTTTATCTTCTGTAATTAAAATATCCACTCTTTCTTCAAATACTTCATTTAAGATTTGCGTATCATTTATGTCGTTTCCAACTGTGTCAATTTGTAAACTAACTTCCTTTATTCTATCGCCTAAAACTGCAATATTTTTTATTTTATTATAACTTTCAATCTTAATATTCATCGTTTCAACAGTTTTTGCGTCCTTATTTCTGTTGAGTTCTTCTATTGTTAATGGGTGAACATATTTTGAATATTTTAATTTGTCTAACCAATTAAAAAGTTGACCAATATCTTGTTTTGATATTTTACTTGCTTCACGATGTATGATTATATTTGTGTCTAAAAGTACTTTCATAAAGTTTTGGTTTCTTTTTCTGTGCGGTTTCGGTGGAGCATATCAGTTGACTAGTAAATATACGAAAGTTCTTGCGTTTTTAACATTTTTTTATGTTGATTGCATTTTCAATTATTTATCAAAAATAGTATTATTTTTTTAAATACAAGTAATTATTAATTTATTTATAAATCATCTTTTTTGTTTAGCTTGTTTATTAGCTGGTCTAGTGGACATTGTATTTTATCCACTATTTTACTGCTAAGATGTGTGTAGAAAGTTGTAGTTTTGATGCTTGCATGTCATAGAAACTGTTGTATGTAGCGGACGTCGGTTCCGCTTTCTAATAAATGTATGGCAAAACTGTGAAGCAGGCTATGAAAACGAACTACTTTGTTTGGGCAACCACTTGCGGTTCACAATCAACACCCTACGAATAACGTCTTGCATACCCAAAAAGTCTATAATCGCCCCGATGTAGCGGCATCCTT
>JAYTNQ010000499.1:0-15552 GCA_043748255.1 Bacteroidota bacterium | reverse complement strand
GGGTTTTCATTACTGCTATTAGCCGGACTTTTTGTATTTGGAAAAACCATCAAAGGACAGGCAAATTGGTATTCATTTGGCGGTTTCGGGCTACAACCTTCAGAATTTGCAAAAGCCGCTACCGCATTGGCATTGGCCAAATATTTGAGCGATACACAAGTAAATCTTAAAAACACAGATTGTCAAATGAAAGCCTTGGCTATATTGTTTTTGCCAGTATTGCTTATAGTGCCTCACGACCCCGGTAGCGCACTTATCTATTTCGTTTTCTTTTTTGTGCTGTATCGCGAAGGCTTGCCGGCTTGGTATTTGTGGACCGGATTTGTAGCTATAATAATATTTGTTTTGTGTCTTTTGCTAAAAGTACAATATGTATTATTAATTTCGTTTTTGATATTAATCTACGCTTATTTCAAAACTCGATATGCAAGCCGCAATATGGTTTTTAGCGCCATAATTTTTGTTTGCATTTCGGGTTTTGCGTTGTCAACAAGCTATGTTTTTGATCACGTTTTCAAGCAGCATCACCGCGATAGATTTAATATTTTGCTGGGCAAAGAGGTCGATATGAAAGGAATTGGATACAACATCAACCAATCAAAAATTGCTATTGGATCTGGCGGATGGTTCGGAAAAGGATATCTTGAAGGCACACAAACCAAAGGAGGGTTTGTACCCGAGCAACACACCGATTATATCTTTACAACCGTAGGCGAAGAGTGGGGTTTTGTAGGCTCGCTATTTGTGGTTGGACTCTTTATCGCCTTGATTTTTAGAATCATTCACCTATCAGAAAGACAAAAAACAAAGTTTAGCCGCATTTATGGCTACAGCACTGCGGCAATATTATTTATGCACTTTTTTATCAATACCGCCATGGTTTTGGGCATTTTTCCTACGGTAGGCGTGCCATTACCCATGTTTTCTTATGGCGGCTCCGGACTATGGGGATTTACTATTTTGATTTTTATTTTTGTAAAAATGGATGCAAATAAAGTCAACGAATGGTAAATTGTATCTAAACATAAAACACCCGTTTGTATTCCAAAAAAGCCAAAGTTTTAACGATATGATTGGCTTTTTGGCGCACCCAATCACCTATACCACACGACCTGTCCCGCTGCACGCTATATCTTTTTTTGGTTTTTGAAAAAAAACCAAAAAAAGGATGCCGCTGCATCGGGGCGATTTTAGACTTTTAGGGGTTTTAAAAACTCCAAAAAAAACAATGATTGCTTATCAAATTTTTTGATTACAGCTTTTAACACACTGATAATCAATAATTTTAATTTTTTGTCGTGCACTTAAAAATAATTAGTTGGATGAGATACTATAAAAGAATTTTGTTTTTTTTCAAACAGAATAAGATTTGTGTCAAATTGCACGTAATTTATTAACAAACACAATTAAAGAAAATATTGAAATTCTAAAAAATTACTCCCTTTAAAGATCCAAAATGTAATTGAAATAGAGAATTTAGAATAGAAAAAATAGACTTAAAATCAAAAAAGCCATAGCCCAAAAGCCATCCTTTTCGATGCTTGAAAAGCAAACAATGTATTGCCATCCTTGAATACCGAAATTCCGAATCCAAAAATTTGTCAAAAAAATTTGTCAACTTTCCAAAAGTTGACAAATTTAGGTTCACAAAAAAATTTGTCAACTTTCCAAAAGTTGACAAATTTAGGTTAACACTGGTTGATCGGAACCTACAAGATGGTCACAACTAAATAGTTGTGGTAAATTGATTGTAGAGATTTTGTCTTTTCGACTTCACAAAAAACGTCTTAAAAACCCTAAAAGTCTAAATTCGCCCCGATGCAGCGGCATCCTTTTTGGGTTTTCTTTTTCAGAAAACCCAAAAAGATATAGCGTGCAGCGGGACGGGTGGTGTTTTTGACGGGTGGTGTGCGCCAAAAAAATTTAGCAATTGAATGCTTTGAATTGATTTTAAACAAAAAAGAGCACCCTAAGGATGCTCTTTTTTATTTTAACTAAAACAGATTACAATTTCGCAACGTGTTTTGTCAATTTTGATTTAAGGTTTGACGCTTTGTTATCGTGTATAACATTTTTCTTTGCCAATTTATCAATCATCGAAATAACGGTTGATAGTTTTGCAGAAGCATCGCTTTTGTCTGTATTCATTCTTAACGCTTTTATAGCGTTACGAGTGGTTTTGTGTTGATAGCGATTAAGCACTCTTCTTTTTTCGTTGCTTCTAATTCTTTTTAGTGCTGACTTATGATTTGCCATTTTTTGTTCTTGTTTTATTTATTGTAGCCCGTAGGGGAGTCGAACCCCTCTTACCAGGATGAAAACCTGGCGTCCTAACCGATAGACGAACGGGCCATTATTCTGTAATGCGAGTGCAAAAATACAACTATTTTTTATTTGTGCAATAGGTAGCGGATTTTTTTTTCTTTTTTTTTAATACGCTTTCGCAAAAAGCACTCGTTTGACAGACGGATTTCCTGTTAGAATACAGCTACCTGCCTCATTCTTAGCATCAAGCGGAACGCATCTGATGGTTGCTTTGGTCAAATCCTTGATTTTTTCTTCGGTTTGAGCTGTGCCATCCCAATGTGCCGATATAAAACCACCTTTTGTTTCTAAAATGTTTTTAAACTCTTCAAAATCAGACACTTCTGTAATATGCTCGTTTTTGTATTGTACTGCTTTTTGGTATAATTCATCTTGAATGGTTGTCAACAATTTTTTGATATACTGGTCTATTCCTTCTTTTGAAATCGATTCTTTGCTTAAAGTATCGCGTCTTGCCACTTCAAAAGATCCGTTTTCGATGTCTTTTGGTCCAATCGCAATTCGAATAGGCACCCCTTTTAATTCATATTCATTAAATTTGAAACCGGGTTTTTGGTTGGTTCGGTCGTCATATTTCACGATTATATCAAGCAATCGAAATGATTTTACCAAATCTGCTGCTACGGCCGAGATGGTTTTAAACTCTTCGTCGGTTTTAAAAATCGGTACAATCACCACTTGAATTGGTGCCAAGTTTGGTGGCAAAACCAATCCTTTATCGTCTGAATGTGTCATGACCAAGGCACCCATCAGGCGTGTAGAAACTCCCCACGAGGTGCCCCAAACGTGTTCTAATTTGCCTTCTTGATTGGTGAATTTTACATCAAAAGCTTTGGCAAAATTTTGTCCCAAAAAGTGAGACGTGCCTGCTTGCAAGGCTTTTCCGTCTTGCATTAATGCTTCGATACAGTAGGTTTCTTCGGCACCTGCAAATCGTTCTGTTTCGGTTTTCAATCCTTTTATGACAGGTATAGCCATAAATTTTCCGACAAATTCGGCATAAACGTGCATCATTTTTTCGGATTCTTCAACGGCTTCGGCTTTTGTAGCGTGGGCTGTATGTCCTTCTTGCCACAAAAATTCGGCAGTTCGCAAAAACAATCTGGTTCGCATTTCCCAGCGCACCACATTGGCCCATTGATTGATGAGCAACGGCAAATCGCGATAGGATTGTACCCAACCTTTGTATGTTGACCAAATTATGGCCTCACTTGTTGGTCGTACAATTAATTCTTCTTCGAGTTTTGCGTTAGGGTCAACCATTAGTTTTCCGGGTTTGTCTGGATCGTTTTTTAGGCGATAATGGGTTACGATAGCGCATTCTTTGGCAAATCCTTCTGCGTTTTTTTCTTCGGCTTCAAACATACTTTTTGGAACAAAAAGCGGAAAATAGGCGTTTTGGTGCCCTGTTTCTTTGAACATTTTGTCGAGTTGGGCTTGCATTTTTTCCCAAATGGCATAGCCATAAGGTTTGATCACCATACAGCCTCTAACGCCCGAATTTTCGGCCAAATCGGCCTTGACAACCAGTTCATTATACCATTTGGAATAATCTTCTGCTCGTGTGGTTAAGTTCTTGCTCATATAAATATTTTTGGCACAAAAATTGTTTAACTAAATTTAACTAAATAGTTCGGCAAAACTAACTATTTTTGTATTGTCTAACAATTAATTTATTATAGATATGAAAACTAATTATTTTTTTGCAAAATCAACCTCCGCTTTATTGATAATGGGGCTGATGTCTTTTTTGGTAAGTTCTTGCGGTTCTTATCAAAATAGTTCTTACTATGACCGAGATGGTGTTTATGGCAATACCGCCAACAGACCCACAGACAACACAGCAGCCACGGCAGAAAATAATACCTATAAAGATTATTTTGGATCGTTGAAATCTGAAGATCAAAACCCACAAACCCTTAATAACGGTGATGGGAATAGCACAAACTCTGTCAATAATCAACAAAACTACCAACAGCAAAACTACAACAACAGCAATTGGGATTCAAATCCAGAACAAGTGATTGTAAATGTATATGGCAACAACTGGGGTTATAATTCGGGTTGGAGTTATTATAATTGGAATAATCCATATTATAGCTGGGGATATAACAGTTGGTGTGCACCATATTATGGCTGGAGTTGGTATGGTCCATCTTATGGATACAACTTTTGGGGCTATAACAATTGGTATGGCTATAACTACGGTTGTGGAGATCACGATTTTTATGGAAATCAGTATGGGAATTATGCATATAGTCATGGCCATCGAGATACAGATTATAGATACGGGAGACGTGAAATGAACTATAATTATGCCGGTAGAGGCAACAATAATTCTGGTCGAAGAGAAGGCCTAAGCAGGGAAAATTCTAACTTTAACACCAACACAAATTATATTCGTAGAAGTGAGACTTCAAATAATGCTCCAATAAGAAATACGAATGTTGCGCCGGTTAGAAATTATACACAAGAGCCCGTTAGAACACAAACAACAATAGCTCCGGTGCGAACAAACACCAATTATACACCAACTCGAACAGAAACTTATACAC
The DNA here is from genome assembly GCA_043748255.1 of Bacteroidota bacterium. Classification (GTDB taxonomy): domain Bacteria; phylum Bacteroidota; class Bacteroidia; order Flavobacteriales; family Flavobacteriaceae; genus Flavobacterium. The sequence continues at coordinate 10,672 of JAYTNQ010000499.1, read as the reverse complement.
CTCGAACTCCAAGCCCAAGCCAAAATTCAAATGGTGGTGGAAACTATAGCAGCGGAAGCAATTCAAATAGTGGTGGCGGAAGAACATCAAGCGGAAGCGGCAGACGGGGTTAATTGATTTAAAAACAAAACACCTATATTGACAATTCGCTTATATAGGTGTTTTTTTATACTTTTTAAAAATGAAAAAAATATTTTTTATATTATCAGTTATAATATCGGCTTCATCAACCGGGCAAACTGCCCAAGATGCGATGTTTTTTTCTCGCGAAAATATATCTGGAACAGCTCGTTTTTCTGCAATGAGTGGTGCTTTTGGTGCTGTAGGAGGCGATTTGTCGGCCGTGCATTTGAACCCAGCCGGAGCAGCTATCTTCAATAACAATCAAATGGCGGTTTCTCTTTTGAGTTATAATATGACGAACAAATCAGATTATTTTGGGTCAAAAAGTACCGCCAAAGTCAATACTTTTGATTTGAATCAATTGGGTGCTGTTTGGATTTTCATCGATGCTACTAAAAAAAGTAATTGGAACAAAATAGCAATAACTACAAACTATCAAACTACAGCCATTTTTGACAATGCCCTTTTTTCGACGGGAATTAATCCGAGTCAAAATATATCAAATTATTTTTTGAGTTATGCCAATGGTGTTTCACTGCCTGCCGTAAATTCCAATCCGTATGCAGATTTAAGTTATGCAGAACAGCAAACTTATTTGGGATACCAAGGGTTTTTGATCAATCCAATTGCGGGAAACACCAATAATCAATATGAATCAAATGTTTCTAAAGCAGGGAATTATTTTCAGCAACACCGTACAAAATCAACTGGTTATAATAGTCAGTTTACTTTAAATCTTGCTGCTAATTATAAAAAAAATTATTATTTTGGGGTCAATCTAAATTTTCATTTTTTAGATTATACAAAATCAACCTCCTTTTATGAAGATTATTATGGTGTTGTTCCAGCAAACACACCCATAACAGGTGTTCAATCTATCAATTTTGACAATGATTTGCATACTTATGGCGGAGGCATCTCACTAAATGTAGGTGCGATTGCAAAAGTAACACCCAATTTTAGAGCTGGAATCGCTTATCAAACCCCAACATGGTATGCCATGAATGACGAGTTGCAACAAACCTTGAAAGTAGATTGCCCAGATTGTAATTTGGCAAATGGTAACCCGTTTTTTGCAGATCCAGAACTCAAAATTATTTATCCGCTTTATAAATTACAAACGCCATCAAAAACTACGGCAAGTTTGGCTTATATTTTTGGAAAAAGTGGCTTATTGAGTTTTGATTATATTCTAAAAAATTATGCTTCGGCACGATTTAATCCAAAAAATGATTTTGAAAGTGCCAATAAAAACATAGAAACAACGTTTGCAAACACTGGAGAAATTAGAGTTGGAGGCGAGTTCAAAGTCAAACAGTGGAGCGGAAGAGCTGGTTTTCGGACAGAAAAAAGTCCGTATAAGAATGCTGAAACTATTGGCGAATTAAAAAGTTATTCGGCAGGTTTTGGCTACAGTTGGGGCGCAACAAAATTTGATTTTGCCTATATTTTGTCTCAAAATACGGCTCAAAATGCTTTTTTTGGTAAGGGATTTACTGATTTTGCCAATATAACAAGCCATGCCAATCAACTTGTTGGAACACTTTTGTTTGAATTTTAATCCAAAAAATAGCTATTTTTTGTTTCTCAAAATTGGATTTCGTCAATATAATCCTATATTTGTCAAAAAGAAATAAAAAAAAATGACGCCAAACGACATCAAAAAAGAAGGAAGATATCGATTTTATGAAGCCGGCGAGGGCACGCCAATCATCATATTGCATGGATTGATGGGCGGTTTGAGCAACTTTGATGGTGTAGCAATTTTTTTTCCTGCAAAAGGGTACAAAATTATTATACCAGAATTACCAATTTATACACAAAATATTTTAAAAACCAATGTAAAAGCTTTTGCAAAATATGTCAAAGATTTTATCACTTTCAAAGGTTTTGAGCGGGTTATATTATTGGGCAATTCCCTTGGTGGTCACATTGGTTTGTATCATGCCAAAATGTATCCAGAAAAAATGCTCGGACTTATAATCACTGGAAGTTCAGGTCTTTATGAAAGTGCCATGGGCGATAGTTATCCCCGAAGAGGTGATTATGACTATATCCAAAAAAAGGCTGAAGCGGTTTTTTATGACCCAAAAGTTGCAACAAAAGAAATTGTAGATGAGGTGTATGCAATGGCAAATGACCGTATCAAATTGATTAAAACCCTCACAATTGCCAAAAGTGCCATTCGACACAATATGGCCAAAGATTTGCCAAAAATGCACATTCCAACTTGTATAATTTGGGGTCGAAATGATTTGGTCACGCCGCCCGAAGTTGCATTAGAATTCAAAAAATTGTTGCCAAATGCAAGTTTATATTGGATAGATAAATGCGGTCATGCGGCCATGATGGAACACCCAGACACCTTTAATGAATTAATGTTTGATTGGTTGCAAAAAAGCAATCTGATTCATTAAAATAGTTTAAAAATATGAAAATTACTACCGCCGAGTTTATCATTAGCAATTCTGAAGTTGATAAATGTCCAAAAGATTTTTTGCCAGAGTATGCTTTTATTGGGCGTTCAAATGTGGGCAAATCTTCACTAATTAATAAATTGACAAACCACAAAAACTTGGCCAAAACCTCTGGCCGTCCTGGAAAAACACAGCTCATTAACCATTTTAAAATTAATAACAATTGGTTTTTGGTAGATTTGCCTGGATATGGATATGCCAAAGTTTCCAAAAAAACAAAATCGGTTTTTCAACAATTTATTACAGATTATTTTGAAAAAAGAGAGCAGCTGGTATGTGCGTTTGTCCTGATCGATATTCGACATGAGGCACAAAATATTGATCTTGAATTTATGGAATATATGGGCGAAAGTGAGATTCCGTTTTGTATCATTTTTACAAAAGCAGACAAGATTAGCAAAGGCAAAATTGACTCGCATATCGCGGCATATACCAAACAGATGTTGGCAAACAACTGGGCAGAAATGCCAAACTATTTTGTTACTTCAGCAACAGAAGGTACGGGTAGCGAAACCTTGCTGTCTTATATTGCCGAAGTAAATACAGAAGTTTTTAAGAATGAAAGTTCGGGTTTTTAGATTTTAAACCTATTTCAAGGCTAATTTTTCGGCAAAATAATCACAAAAATCTAGCATTGTTGCAGCCATTTTCTCATCATTTGTTGCCTTTTGAAAAGTTTCTGCCATGGAAAGCAAAGTTTGATGAAAAAATATTTTCATTTCGTCAACAGGCATTTCTTTTGTCCAGAGATCTATCCGCAAGGATTCCTTGGTATTGCTGTCCCAAATTGAAAGCAAAATAGCTTTTGCTTCTTGATTTGAAATACCGGCATCTTGGGCAGACCAATTAATTTTTTCAGGAACTTTATTGACATCAACGTTTACAATAAATTTTATTTCAGAGCTATTTTTCGACATCTTTTTTGGGTTTAAATTTAGAATTATTAAAAATTTCGGTGGCGTCCATCAACAACAATTGGTTCAAATTGATTTCGTTGTTTTTCACAAACGAGCGCACAATTTGCCAGCCCATCCAAGCACCTACGCGACCGGGAGTGTCGTTGTCTATTTCGAGATAAAATTTTGAAAACGGGGCGGGATTGATAAAGCGTCCTGCCAATTTTGGGTCTGTGTTGAATAATAGTCGATTTTCAATAAAATATTGCCACATATAAGTTTGGTTTTCTTCACAAAAGCTGAGTTGCGCTGGCGTATATCCAATTTTTTGGGCGTCGGTGACATTTGGTAATAACAAATCTTTGATATACAGCTCTTTGCCCGCTTGAATCATCATCGAAATAAATGTTTTGTTGTGGGTTGCTGGAATTTTACTTTGTGCAAAACTCGAAACTACATCGGGTAAAATTTGATTTTCTTCAAAATTTTGTTTTTGATATTCTGGAACTTCATAAAATTTGTGATTTTTTCCGAGATACATTTCCAAAGAAATAAGCACCAAACTGTCTGCATATATTGCTTTGGTTTGTGGATCCATTTCATAAATTAGGGTTACAATTTTGGGTGTTTTTGTTTTTGGAAAATAAAATTGAATGTGTTTGAATAGATCGTCCAATTTGGATTTTTGAGTGTCAAAATTGCGATATTTATTTTCGACCTCTGTATATAGTTCACGCCATTGTGGATGTTGTATTTTATTAATCCACACGCTATCAGGTATTTGTGTTGGAAAAAATGCTGGAAAACGTTTTTTTAGTTGTGGTAATTGAGCTATTGGCGTTTCAAAAAACAGTTGGTCAAAACGGACAATTTTGCTTGAAACTGATATCTCTTGGACTTGTTTTTCTATTTTAGATTTTTGGTTGCAGGCACTGAGCAATATCAAAAAAGAAATAATCAAAGGAATTTTTTTCATGTAAACGTTTTTGTTTTTGTTGATAAATAATAATTTTCTGGTTGAACGACTTTGTTTCTAAAAAACGTAGGCGGGCTCCCCCTCTGGAGGGGGTTGGGGGGAGACTAGCCCTGATTGCAGCGACATCCTATTTTATTTTGATGGTTTTTGCCAAAAAAACCATCAAAATAAAAAAGATATAGCGAACAGCAGGAAATAGCTCCAAAAAATTATTATTTTTGCAAAGATACATTTGTGTTTTTTAAATTTGAATAAAATATGTTAAAAAATAAATTTTTTGAGGCTTCAAAAGCCAATGATTTGATTGTTTCTTGGTTGAAAGACTATGCAGTTTCGGCAAAAATGAACGGATTTGTGGTAGGAATTTCGGGTGGGGTAGATTCAGCGGTTACCTCAACGCTTTGCGCGCAAACCGGAATGAAGGTTTTGTTGATAGAAATGCCGATTCATCAATCTGAAAATCAGGTAAATAGAGGTCGTGAACATATTGAGCAGCTCAAAAAAAGGTTTGAAAACGTGCAGAATACCGAGGTAGATTTGACTTCAGTTTTTGAAAATTTTAAAAATTTGGTACCAATTCTGGACGATTTGACCAAGGTAAATTTGTCGTTGGCCAATACGCGTGCGCGATTGCGGATGACAACTTTATATTATTTGGCGGGGCTTCACGGGCTTTTGGTTGCTGGTACTGGAAATAAAGTTGAGGATTTTGGGGTTGGATTTTATACAAAATATGGAGATGGTGGAGTAGATTTGAGTCCGATTGCAGATTTGATGAAGTCTGAGGTTTTTGAATTAGGTAGATTTTTGAAAGTTCCAAATTCTATTTTAACTGCCGCTCCAACTGACGGATTGTTTGGTGATGATCGGAGTGATGAGGATCAATTGGGGGCAAGTTATGACGAATTGGAGTGGGCAATGACGGCAGTTTTGGAGGATTTTGACCCACAGCATTTTACAAAACGTGAGTTGGAGGTTTTTGAAATTTATAGTAAATTGCATCGTGCGAATTTGCATAAAATGAATCCAATTCCAGTTTGTTTAATTAAATAATATTTTTTTTAAAAATTTTATAACTGATTTTTAGATAATTAGATTTTTTTAATATAAATTTACAGGCATTTTTGATAAACGATTCTTAAATTTCATTTGTTATGATACAATTTATTGTTGCTGATAATCATCCTGTTGTTCAATACGGAATAAAATCTTATTTTGACAATCATAATACAATTGAGATTTTTGCAACTGTTGGTTCGTTTGAGTGTGTTTCAACTTTGCTACAAGCACAAAAAATTGATGTTTTATTGATTAATTTGGAACTCGAAGGGCTTTTGGGGCTCAAGGCATTAAAAGAATTAATAGCCCAAAATCCTTATACGAAAGTACTGATTTTTAGCGAATTAAATGAATTGGTATATACTCAAAATTTAATGAAAATTGGGGCTTCGGGATTTATTTCAAAGATGATTAAAATGAGTGAGTTAGAGTTGCAACTTTTAAAGGTGATTGCTGGCAAAAAAATTTTTAATCCTGAAATTGTACGAAAAATAGGATTAAATCATAATGCTCAAAAATCTGATCGTATATTTAAAAAATTATCTTCTCGTGAAATTGAGGTTTTAAAATTCTTGAACGAAGGAAAACGCAATATAGAAATTGCACAGCTTTTGCATCTTGACGAAAAAACAATTAGTACCTACAAGCTACGGTTGTTGGCCAAATTAGAGGTTACAAACTTGGTAGATATGATAAAAAAAGCGGAGGTTTTGGGTGTTTTTAGCGAAACTTTATATTAACAAATAGCTGTTCTGGATTATTAATTTTAATTATAGGTTGATCTAATGCGTCCGATGCTTCTGGTGATTGTAACTTTTAGTCGGTTATAATCATTGATTGTTGATAAAATTTCAATCATGTTTTCGGTTCCATTTTTGACGGTTTCCATCAATTCAGCATTCAATTTGTTGATCAAATATTCGCGATATGCAATAATATTATCGTTCACCAACCGCACTAATATTTCGTTTTCTGTTTTTTCTTTTACAAAAACTTGTTTTTTTTCGAGCCATCCGTGCAGTTGGTATTTTTCGTCGTCCATAAAAATATCTGTCACTACTTGTGCAAATTCTGGATTTAGGTTTTGGGTATAATTTTTGTTGTCAAAATTGGTGTTTTGTAAATAATTATTCAACAAATCATCATATATGGCTTTGAAAATTGGATTAGAAAACTCAATTTCATCTTCTTGTAAATTGAGATAAATGCGCATAAATATCTTCGATTTGACTTTTTCTAATACTTCAATTTCTTTTTGATTCTCGTCAAATTTTATGTATAGATTTTCAAAATCGGCTTCTTCATTGCCGTATAACAACAGAATTTCTAAAATTGATTTTTCTAGTATATTGACTACATCAATTTTCTGAGTGATTGTTGTGTCTTCATTTTTTAATATTTCAAATGATTTTTGTTCTTGTTTTTGTTGTTTTACGGTTTCGTTTTTGTCTTTCTGGAGTAGTTGTGCCAGAGTGCTCACCAATACTTGCTCTGAAATATCCATGATTCTGGAACATTCTTGGACATAAATTTCTCGTTGAATGCGGTCTGGAATTTTTGAAATACTCACGACCATATCTCTTATCAAATCGGCTTTTTTGATTGGGTCGTTTTTTGCGTCCTTCATCAACAGTGATGCTTTGAATTGGATAAAATCTTTGGCGTTTTCTTGAAGATATTGCAAAAGCTCGTTATATGGTGTTTTTTTGGCAAAACTATCTGGGTCTTCGCCATCTGGGAAGGCACAAACTTTTACGTTCATTCCTTCTTCCAAAATCAAGTCGATGCCACGAATTGATGCTCGCAAACCTGCAGCGTCGCCGTCAAAAAGTACCGTAATGTTTTTGGTCAATCTGTTTACAAGTCTTATTTGGTCTGGTGTCAATGCGGTTCCAGAGGATGCAACCACGTTTTCTATTCCTGCTTGATGAAACTGGATAACGTCTGTATAACCTTCAACCAAATAGCAATTATCTTGTTTTGCGATGGCTTGTTTTGCCTGAAAAATACCGTATAAAACCTTACTTTTATGATAGATGTCGCTTTCGGGCGAGTTCAAATATTTGGCCGCTTTTTTGTCATTAGTCAAAATGCGTCCACCAAAACCCAAAATGCGTCCTGACATAGATTGAATTGGAAACATTACCCGACCTTTGAATCTGTCAAAGGGGCGATCTTCTTTTGGAATTGTGAGTCCGGTAGCTTCTAAAAACGACAATTTGTAGCCACTTCCAAGGGCTTCTTTTGTAAACGCATCCCAGGTTTCTGGAGAATATCCGAGGCTGAATTTTTTGATTGTTTCTGTCGTAAATCCTCGTTCTTTAAAGTAGGATAGTCCAATTGCTTTGCCTTCTTCGGTATTTTGCAGTGTTTGATGAAAATAATTTTTTGCAAATTCTGAAACCAAATACATACTTTCGCGGTTGTCTATACTGGCTTTTTCGTCATCTGATTGAACCGTTTCTTCGATTTCGATATTGTATTTTTTGGCCAAATATCGAATGGCTTCGGGATAAGTAAAGTGCTCGTGTTCCATCAAAAAAGCCACTGAGTTTCCGCCTTTGCCTGAACTAAAATCTTTCCAGATTTGCTTTACAGGCGAAACCATAAACGACGGAGATCGTTCGTCTGAAAATGGGCTCAAACCCTTAAAGTTGCTTCCGGCGCGTTTTAGATTTACAAAATCGCCTATAACCTCTTCTACTCGAGCAGTTTCGAAAACGGTATCAATTGTTGCCTTTGAAATCATAGTTTTTTATAAAAAAACAAAGATAGTTTTTAAAAATTTAATTTAATTTATAAAATGCGGGTCTTTGTGTTTTTGTTGAAAATAAGTGTTGTTGTTATTTGCTTTGATTTTTTGATGTTTTTGTGTTTTATTTGACTTCATTTTGAATTTTTAAGATTGTGTTATTAGGAATTTGAGTTCTTAGTATTGAAAAAATTTAAAGTCTAAATTCGCCCCGATGTAGCGGTATCCTTTTTGGATTTTCTTTTTCAGAAAATCCAAAAAGATATAGCGTGCAGCGGGACAGCTGGTGTAATGGCTGGAGAGGTGTGCGCCAAAAAAAGAAAAAAATAGGTTTGGGTACGGTGTTTTAGGAGTCGAGAAATAAGGTTTCGTCCACGATGTTTGGGATTGTTACGGTGAGCAATGGTTGGGTTTTCATGGCTCTTTTGATGGCAAATATGGCGCCTTCGTTTCGTGCCCAGTTTCGGCGTGCTATTCCGTTGTTGACGTCCCAAAAAAGCATTGATTTTAATCGTTTTTCGGCTTCGGGCGATCCGTCGAGCAGCATTCCGAAGCCACCGTTGATGACTTCGCCCCAGCCGACGCCGCCACCGTTGTGGATAGAGACCCAGGTGGCGCCCCGAAAGCTATCGCCAATCACGTTTTGTATGGCCATATCTGCGGTAAATCTGGAGCCATCATATATATTTGAGGTTTCTCTGAAGGGGGAATCGGTGCCGGAAACGTCATGGTGATCGCGGCCCAAAATAATGTTTCCGATGGTACCTTTTGCGATGGCGTCATTGAATGCGGTTGCTATTTTGACACGTCCTTCGGCATCGGCATACAAAATTCGGGCTTGAGAGCCTACTACCAATTTGTTGTTTTGTGCGCCTTTGATCCAGGTGATATTGTCTTGTATTTGTTGTTTGATTTCGATTGGTGCAGTTGCTGCCATAAGTTCTAGAACTTGTGTGGCTATGTGGTCTGTGGTGGCTAAATCATTTGGGTTTCCGGTGGTGCAAACCCATCGAAATGGGCCAAAACCGTAATCGAAGCATAGTGGTCCCATAATGTCTTGCACATAGGATGGGTATTTGAAATCGATGTGATTTGTGTGCATTACATCGGCACCTGCGCGGGAGCTTTCTAGCAAAAATGCGTTTCCATAATCAAAAAAGTAGGTGCCTTTTTGGGTATGTTTGTTGATGGCTTTGGCATGGCGGCAGAGTGTTTCTTGTACTTTTTGTTTGAATATTTGTGGCTCATTTGCCATCATAATATTGGCGTCTTCAAACGAAATATCGATTGGATAATAGCCGCCTGCCCATGGATTATGGAGCGAGGTTTGGTCTGATCCTAAATCGATATGGATGTTTTCGAGATCAAATTTTTCCCAAACGGCTACGATATTACCTAGATAGGCAATCGACACGATTTCGTTTTTGGCTTTGGCGTCCACAACACGTTTTACCAATTGGTCTAGATTGTCGATGACTTCATCTACCCAACCTTGGTCTAATCTAATTTTGGTGATTTTTGGATTTACTTCGGCACACACAGTGATACAGCCTGCAATATTGCCTGCTTTTGGTTGTGCGCCAGACATTCCGCCCAATCCAGAGGTTACAAATAAGCCGCCAGTTGGGCTTTTTTTGATTTTTCTAAAACCATTCAAAACCGTGATTGTGGTGCCATGCACAATGCCTTGTGGACCAATATACATATAACTGCCTGCGGTCATCTGTCCGTATTGTGATACACCGATGGCATTAAATTTTTCGTAATCGTCTGTTTTTGAATAATTTGGAATTACCATTCCGTTGGTAACCACGACTCTCGGCGCTTCGGGATGTGAGGGAAACAAGCCCATCGGGTGACCAGAATATATGGTCAAGGTTTGCTCATTGGTCATAATAGACAAATAGTGCATGGTGAGCAAGTATTGCGCCCAATTTTGAAAAACGGCTCCATTACCACCATAGGTAATAAGCTCGTGTGGATGCTGCGCAACGGCTGGGTCAAGATTGTTTTGAATCATCAGCATGATGGCTTTGGCTTGCTCGCAGACACCCGGATAATGGTCTATAGGTCTGGCATACATGTCATAGTCTGGGCGAAAACGGTACATATATATGCGTCCATATTGTTCTAATTCTGTTGCAAATTCTTTGATTAAAATATGGTGATGTTGTGGTTCAAAATAGCGCAAGGCATTTCGCAAGGCTAATTTTTTTTCGTCTTGCGACAGTATTGCTTTTCGTTTTGGTGCGTGATTTACTTCAAAATCAAAAATACTTGGACTTGGAAGTGTGCTTGGAATGCCTTGTGAAATTAAATTTTTGAAATTTTCTATCAAAATATGTTGGTTTTTTTCTTGAAATGACTGCATTAAATTGCTATTTTTTTT
>JAYTNQ010000498.1:0-6254 GCA_043748255.1 Bacteroidota bacterium | reverse complement strand
GCGATTTTTGTTCTGGAATATCACTCACAGACACCGGTGGAGCAACTGGTGACTATAAAGATTATGAAAACATTACCAGAATTATTGTTCCAACAAATCCAAACGCAAAAGCAAAAATCACCTTTTCGGCATTTGATTTGGAGTTAGACTATGATTATTTTCATATATATAATGGTCACGATAACAGTTTTCCCGAATTAAGTCCTGGGTTAGGATTTACAGGAAACACTATTCCTGAACCAATTGAATCAACCGCTAATGATGGCGCACTCACCTTGAATTTTTATTCAGACGGTGGCGTGGTGGCACCTGGATATGTAGCTTCAATCTCGTGCTTGACACTTGGAGTTGCCAATTTGTCTCCGTCTATTGATTTTACGTATGCGCCAAACCCAACTACTTCAAAAGTAACAATACATTCAAAAACTCAAATAGATGCTGTTTTGATTTATAATATCCAAGGAAGGCTTTTGCTTGACCAAAAAATCAAAAACCTTGATGCGATTGTTGATTTAGTTGCGTTTGCAAATGGCACCTACTTTTTCAAACTGAAATTTGATCATCAAGAAGCCAACTTTAAGATTTTAAAACAATAAAACACCTCAAAAATGGAACATTTTATCATCAAATTACATGCTGGATTTGCTTATTTAGCACTATTATTATTGACATATTCGCTCATTAATGTTTATTTTGGAAAAAAAACCAATCGTGCGTTCACAGAAAAAGATCGAAAAATAGCCCTAATAGCGCTTATATTTGCGCATTGCCAATTGCTAATCGGGCTTGTAACTTATTTTGTATCACCTTTGGGCAAAGCCGTTTTTGGACAAATGGCAAATGCCGATTTTAGATTAACATCCTTAGAGCACCCTTTGGTCAATATGATTGCTATTGTATTGATCACAGTCGGTTGGTCAAAGCACAAAAAAACCAATGAAAGTAAAGAGAAATTTCAAAAAATATTTGTTTTTTATGGTTTGGGATTGTTATTAATTTTGAGTAGAATTCCTTGGAAACTATGGTTTTAAAAAACAATTTGATGATGATTCTCAAAAAAATCAATACCATTTTTTTATTTTAAAATAAAAAGCCATAGCAATTGCAATCAAAAACATAACTCCAATAACTATATAATAACCGTTTTGATATTCCAATTCGGGCATGTTTTTAAAATTCATACCATAGACACCCACCACAAAAGTAAGCGGGATAAAAATAACCGACACGATAGTCAAAATTTTCATGATTTCGTTCATACGCTGACTTTGAGTCGAAAAATAAAAATTTGACGCACTTTCAAGCGTATTCATATCATATTCGATTTGTTCCAATAGTTCTAAACTTTTTTGGTGCAATCGCTCAAAAAAACTATAATTTTCTTTCTCAATGCTATTAAAAACATTGTCGTCTTTGATGCTTTTTATAGCATACAAAGAATCACGTAGCGGCAAAATAGCACGTTTCAAAAAATTAAAATTATCACGATGTTTCTCAATCAGAACCAGCACTTTTGGACTATCACTTGTTTTAGAGAGATTAATCAAATCTTCTACTTTTTCTTCCTCGTTTTCAATCGTAATATAAAAATGTTCCATCACGGAATCTAACAACAAATAAAGCAAATAATCTGCCTTTTTTTCTCGAACAATTCCAGAATGTGTGCGAATTCGGTCTCTAATATGCGCAAAAAAATCACTCTTTTTTTCTTGAAATGAGACCAAAACTCCATCTTTCAACAAAAAACTAATTTGCTCTACATCAATATTTTCTGTGTCTTTAGAAGGCAATAAAGATTTAATATTAAAGAACAAAACATCAGAATATTCTTCAATTTTCGTTCGCTTTGTTGTATTGAGAATATCGCCCAAAATAAACGAATCTATATTAAACTCAAGCCCAATATCTGCAACCAAATTCACATCGCTCAAGCCATGAAGATTCAGCCAATTCACCTTTTGATTATCAATATTCTTGGGCAACAAATCGATGCTTACATCTTGAATTTCAACAATTAAATCTTGATCAAAAACAAACAGTTGCATTGATGGGGTAACCAACTTGTGCAAACCCGTATATTCCAAAAAAACTGGCTGTACCTTCTTTCCCTTTTTGTAAACAATTTTTCTCAAAGCAAAATATTTAAACAATTAGCCACAAAAGAAAACAAAATAAAGCACAAAATCCAATTAAAAAATAAATTTAATTGGATTTTGAAAAACAAACATAAAACAAAAACTATTTCAACACTACCGAAATAGGCAAATTATAAAAAGCACGAACCGCAACTCCGTCTTTTCTACCTGGCTCCCACTTGGTTTTTATAGATTTCAAAACCCTAATCGCCTCGGCAGCTAATCCAAACCCAGGGTCACGTTTGACCTCAATATGCGTCATCGAACCATCGACCTCAACCACAAACGAAACATAAATTTTGAGGGTTTGATCCAACTCCTCATCGGGCGAGTTAAAATTTGTGCCAACAAATTGCAAAAAAGCATTCAAACCACCCGGAAACTCTGGGTTTTTGTCTAATTCAAACGGCTTAAAAACTTCGGTATTCGTAACCGGAATTACCGCAGCTGTCACAACCCCATCAACAATACCGCCACCCGAACCCGTCGGAGCCACATTTACAGCAGCCGTTTGCTCTTTGTTTGTAGGCACTTCTTCTACCAAATCATCTTTTTGGGCAACCTTCATCGTGCCAACAACAGCTGCAACAGCCACCTTTTTTTGGGGCAAAACAGGCTTTTTTTCAAGACGTGGAGCCGCAATATGCCTCAAATCTACCAACACAAGCGTCGGATGATCATGAACAGCAACAAGCGTTGACGCCCTGTCAAAAAAGCTCAAAAATTTGGGCAAACTCAATGCAAAAACCAGCATTGCCGTAGCCAAAAACAATGCATAAACCATGGTTTTTGAATTTTCCAAACGCAATTGATATGCTCCATAATCCTTGTTTTTGTGCTCAAAAACAAGATCAACCCAACTTTTTTCGAAGATGCTCAAATTTTTCATAACAAATAAATTTAAAAGTTAAGTAGCACTATTACATAAGCAAAGCTTTTTTTATGATAACGCAAAAAAACGTTCCATAGTATTTTTTTTTTTGGCGCACACCAACCGTTCAGTACACCGGCTGTCCCGCTGCACGCTATATCTTTTTTTTTCTGAAAAAGAAAAAAAAAGGATGCCGCTGCATCGGGGCGAAAGGAGACCAATAGCATTTTAAAGACTTTATTTAACAAGCCGAACAGATAAAAACAGTTTTAAAGAGGCAAATAATCTAATTTTAAACAAACAATTTTCATCCATACGAACCTCAAGTTTTCAAAAGAAAACCACTACTTTCTAATAAAACGGTCTGAATTAAACAAATTTTCTAATCAATAGAAAATGTCTTGCAGCGACAAGCGTGAGGGCAAAGGCGGAGCTCTCCCGATTTTTCATCGGGAAGCGGGAGCCGGAGACCGACCCGCAAGGGGCACGCCCAAATAAAAAAAATTTGTGTTCCATTTTTTTGTTGAATTTGATTGATGATTAAAAAAATATTTTTTTAATCAAGTCGTTTGCCGTCAAAAATTGCAGTTTGCCGAATTGTTAATAAATACCAAGTCAAATCGAGATTAGATTTGTTTATTTGAAGTATTTTTATAGGCTAAAAAAAATTCGTCTTAGATTTAATGATTTGAATGTAAGCCAATTGCAATTATTAGAACCTACCTAATTATCGTTTTTATGAATTTGAAAAAATTACTTTTTTGTTTGTTTTTGATTGGATTTCAATCCGTTTTTGGGCAAACTTCAGTTGTATATTCTGGGATGACCATAGCAGCTTGTCCTGCAACACCAACAGCTACAATATCTCCTTCTGTAAGCGGATTAACATTTTCTCAAATCACTCGAGGATCGGGCGTTACATGTCAGGTATTAGGAACGGGTATTAGTGGCTCTGGATTTAATGGCAATTTGGCAACAAATATTACATCAAATTTTTTTTACAAAGTTAGCATAAGTAGTGATGCTACAACGACTTTTGTCCTCAATAAATTAGATTTAATTTCACAAATAAGTAACGCTACGGGATCTCCATCGGTGAGCATACAATACGACATCAATAATGGAGCCAAATCTATAATTGGAACCTATATTCCAACAGCCACATCAGCCACATACACTATTACTCCATCGTCTGCCATAAATGTGCCTCAAAGTAGCACATTAAATATCTTTATCATTCCAAATACTTTAACTGCGAACACAACAACTTGTAGAATAACAAACGCTTCATCAATCACAGTTACTGCCACAAACGCCATCACATCTGCCCAAAACGGTGATTGGTATAATCCTACATCGTGGGTGGGTGGCGTTGTTCCAAGTGCCACACAAAACGTAGTCATAGCCCATAATATTTCAAATACTACTTTTGCACCAGCCGCTATAACGCGAAATATTGGCACAACAACGACCGTAAATGGGTTGTTGTCAACAGGGGCATTTACCTACACCAATAACGGAGCGACAACCATAAACGGCACTTTTCAGTTGGATAATGGCGGTTGGGCGACCGGCAATAATTTTGTATATGGTGCCACAGGTACACTAAATTTTAATTCCAATACCAGCTATGGCGTAAATAATACAGATTCATTTTGGCCAAGTTCAAATGCGCCATTTAACATAAATGTTTTGCAGGGTGGCTTGTCTTTGAACAATTGTAGCAGAACCGTGAACGGCACTTTTGCTACTGCTGCTGCTGTGGTTTTGAATACAGCTACTTTGACGCTCAACGGTTTTTGTCAAATCAATAGCGGTGGGTATTTTTCAAACACACCAACCTATGGAAACGCATCAACCTTGGTTTATAATAATGTAGGCAATTATGCAAACGGCGCCGAATGGGCCGGGGGAGCATCAACAGCAACCACAGCGGGGCTTGGTGTGCCCGCAAACGTAACAATACAGCAAACTTCAAATATCACTTTGGCCGGTGGACGAGGATTGCCTGGCAATTTGACCATTGCAAATGTGAATGCCGTTTTGACCCTCAACAGTAGTGCCGGCGACTTTTATCTCGGTGGCAACCTGATTCAAAATGGAGGAAGCGGTGGTTTGATCAACAATTTGCGTGGTTTTTATTTTGTGCTTTCAAACAATCAAACTATTGCCGCTGCAGTGAGCCCTGTTTATTTTGATTATCTTAGGATTCAAAAACCATCTGGAAATGTGCAATTAACCAATACGGATGTTACCATCAACACCACCGCAGGAGATGTTTTTCAACTATTCGATTTAGGAAGTCTTGATTTAAACGGTAAGTCGCTGACATTCAATAATAACGGAGGCTTTTTGAAATCAAACGGAACATCTAGAAGAATATTTTCTAGCTTATCAAATGCAAAAATCAACATCAATGGCAACAAAACTGTTGATTTTTTTAATCCAACAGACGAAATGATTTTTGACACCAATATCACGATGCACGTTTCAAATTGTGCCATAGATTTTGGTTTTGGAAAATCATTTATAAACGGAAATTTGCAACTTAATGGCAGTGGCAATGTTGCTAATTATGCACCTATATATGGAAATACGTCGAAATTGATTTATTGGAATGGCTTTGTGTATGGTCGAAATGTAGAATGGTCTGCATTGGCAACAGACACATTTCCTTCAAAAGGGTATCCAAATGATGTTCAAATTGGGTTCAATACTGTTTTGGATTTAGGAGCAAATGGCGGTGCTGCTGTTGAAAGAGCCATTAATGGCAGTTTGACAATCGATGATGGTTCGACACTTGATATGGCAGGTGCCAATACGATGCAGCGCCCTTTGAATGTAAAAAACAATGTAGTTGTTGGGCAAAGTGCTACTGCAACGCTCACCTTATCAACTGTCAATGGGGCAGATTTGAAAATGGGTGGCAATTTGAGTTTTAATGGCACTTATAACTTTTTTCCGAACAACAGAGCCGTTGTTTTTACAAAAAACGGCACTCAAACCATCTCCGCATCAACTCCACCAACAATTCCGTATATCGTTTTTTCGCCATCGAGTGGCAATACGGTGCTACAACTTCAAACCAATATTAATGTTACGGCACCACTTGGCGGTAATGGTATTGCCCTTGGCGGCACTGCTAATGTTTTTGATTTGTTTGGAAAGTCACTTACTTTGGGGACAAATGGTGTTGCAAATTTAGTATCGAGTTCTGGAGGTATTTTCAAAGGGAATGTACTTTCAAA
>JAYTNQ010000497.1:0-2293 GCA_043748255.1 Bacteroidota bacterium | reverse complement strand
AAAAACGCTTATATCAGATTTTAAATCTTTGTTATAAGCGTTTTTTTTATACAAATTTGTTAAATAGTCATCCCTTATACAAGTTTTAAGATGTTGTTATTCAATTATTTAACATGAAATATTGATAAAAAAACTTATATTATATTGCCAAATGTTGTTAATTTTTGACTTAAATAGTGGCAATATATTAGGTAAAATAAAACCCGATTTTCAGCAAAATTTCTTTCTCACTCGTTTGACAGATCTAATAAATATGCAACATCCTTTGGTAAACTTATCAAAGGAGCTTGATTGAAAAATGGGAAAAAGATTTGTATTCAGAGCAAGGAAGGTCTTCTATTGAAATTGGTAATATTGCAGGATTACTGTTATTAAAGTCAATGCTTATTCAAAGTGAGGAGTCGGTTGTTGAGCTTTGGATTGGCAATATTTTACAGGCGAAGATTTTACAGGCGAAGATTTTTTCCAAAGCAAACAACCTTTTGACCCAAGTGAGTTTGTTCATTTTAGAAAACGTATTAAAGAAGAAGGATTAGAATATCTTTTGAGTCAGACAGTTAGCTTACATCCAAAGGCAAATAATGAAAAAGAGGTACAGATTGATACAACCGTTGCTCCAAAGAATATTACCTATCCAACTGATGCCAAGTTAGCAAAAAAAAGTAATCGATAAATGTGTAAAAATTGCTATCAAAGAGAGTGTTATACAAAGTCAAAATTACAAAAGAGTAAGCAAATAATTGCTACGAGATGCCTATTTTGGTAACCATCCAAAAAGAAGAAAAAAAGCAACAGCAACTCGTCGAACACTCCGAACAATCGGCAAAAGAATTGTTCGAGAACTGAAGGGAAAAATAAATCAAAATTTCTAAAAAAAAATGTAAATTTGTAATCTCAAACTAAAAAAATTATGGAAAACGGAATTTACGCACAATTTAACACCACAAAAGGACAAATTTTAGTCAAACTCACTCACGATCTAACTCCCGGAACCGTAGGCAACTTTGTTGGTCTTGCCGAAGGAAATATCGAAAATAAAATCAAACCGCAAGGCAACAAATATTATGACGGACTCAAATTTCACCGCGTCATTCCAGATTTTATGATACAAGGCGGGTGCCCTAGCGGAACCGGCACTGGCGGCCCAGGATATAGCTTTGAAGACGAGTTTCATCCAACCTTAAAACACAACAAACCAGGTGTTTTGTCGATGGCAAACTCTGGACCAGCAAGCAACGGATCACAATTTTTTATTACCCATATTCCAACAGATTGGTTAGACAATAAACATACTGTTTTTGGTCATGTTATTGAAGGTCAAAATATTGTAGATCAAATTGCACAAGGTGACCTAATCGAAACTTTAGAAATAATGAGAGTTGGCGAAGAAGCCAAAAACTGGAATGCCGTTGAAGCTTTTCGCACTTTTGAAGGCGCAAGACACAAAAAATTAGCAGCCCAAAAAGAAGTTTCCGAAGCAGAAATGAACAAACTTGCCGCCGGATTCGAAAAAACAGAAAGTGGTTTGAGATACCAATTTATTCAAAAAGGAAACGGTAAAAAAGCCGAAATTGGAAAAACTGTCGCCGTACACTACACCGGACAATTGGACAACGGCAAAGTTTTTGACAGCTCGATACCTCGAAAAAAACCAATCGAATTTCCTTTAGGACAAGGACACGTTATCGAAGGTTGGGACGAGGGTATTGCCCTGCTACAAGTTGGCGACAAGGCACGATTTGTAATCCCATCGCATCTCGCCTATGGCAGCAAAGGCGCAGGTGGCGCAATTCCGCCAAATGCAAATTTGATTTTTGATGTAGAATTAATAGATGTAAAATAAAGACATGAAAAAAATTTTAATTTTAATCAGCATTTTTGCACTCACTATTTCATGTACAATGGCACAAAAAACAACTTTTAGCCAAGAGGCACTTTCCGAAAATTTGATTGCAAAAGACAGTAGCAAAACCAACTTACAAAACATTTTAGACCAACACAAAGGAAAAACTCTTGTAATCGAAATTTGGGCTTCATGGTGCAGCGACTGTGTCAAAGCAATGCCAAAAATCAAAGAACTGCAAGACAACAATCCCGAAATAGATTATATTTTCATTTCGATGGACAAAACCTATTCAAAATGGTTAGCCGGTATTGAACAACATCAGCTCAAAGGGGCACATTATTTAGCCAAAGACGGTATGAAAGGCAAGTTCGGAAAAGCCATAAATCTGGATTGGATTCCACGGTATTTGATTATTGACAAAGATGGAAAAATTATAACTTATCGCGC
>JAYTNQ010000496.1:0-2293 GCA_043748255.1 Bacteroidota bacterium | reverse complement strand
GGTTTATTTGATACCAAAAAACCTTATATTCATATATTTGGCACCGATTTCAAAAATTCGGCTTTGATAAGTTTTGTGACCGCATTGGCTTTTTTGGTAGTTGCGTTCATCTCGCCCTTGCTTTCTGGAATTGCTGATTATGTTGGAAATAAAAAAAATTTCATGCGCTTTTTTTGCTATCTCGGAGCATTATCTTGTATTGGGTTGTATTGGTTTAGTTTGCAACATATATATATAGGTCTGTTTTTTTATTTCTGTGGGCTAATTGGTTTTTGGGGAAGTTTGGTTTTTTATAACTCCTATCTTCCAGATATTGCTTTTGAAGAGCAGCAAGATTATATCAGCGCAAAAGGCTATTCGATGGGTTATTTTGGTAGTGTTTTGTTGTTGATAATCAACTTGGCGATGGTGATGCAACCTGCTTTTTTTGGGATAAATGGTAGCAAAGACGATGCAGCAATGCTTGCAATGCGCGACTCGTTTATTATGGTAGGTTTGTGGTGGATTATCTTTAGTCAATACAGCTATTTTTATTTACCAAAAGGAAACAAAAATGCCGACAGAAAAGTATCGAGAACTGTTGTTTTTAATGGTTTTAAAGAGCTCAAAAAAGTATGGCTTTTGTTGCAAGAAAACATTATTTTGAAAAAATATCTAACCGCTTTTTTTGTTTATAGTATGGCCGTACAAACGGTGATGCTAATAGCCACCTACTTTGGAGCACAAGAAATTCTGTGGGCTTCAGGTTCAGAAAAAACCATGGGCTTGATTATTTGTATTTTGGTAATTCAGTTGGTCGCCATTTTGGGTGCTTTTTTAACCTCAAAAGCATCCGCAAAATATGGTAATATTCCAACATTGATGTTTGTAAATAGTATTTGGGTGCTTATTTGTATTGCGGCCTATTTTATCACTTTGCCTATTCATTTTTATGTGATGGCAGGATTGGTTGGCATGGTAATGGGTGGTATTCAAGCACTCTCGAGATCTACGTATTCAAAATTACTCCCCGAAACAGAAGATACCGCCTCGTTTTTTAGTTTTTATGATGTTTCAGAAAAATTGGGTATCGTAATTGGCATGTCGATTTATGGTATTATCGATCAAATCACGGGTAGCCCGAGGTTTGCCATCGTGTTTTTAGCACTATTTTTTGCAGTAGGTTTGTTTTTGCTAAACAAAATTCCTAAAAAAAATGTAAAATAATTAAATTTCTTTACCTTTGGAAACTATTTTAGAAACAAAAATTATGAAAATATTTCAGTTGAAATCAATTATTTGGGCAATTATGTCTTGTTTTATTATTTTGTCGTGCAGCTCTAGCGTTGAGCCAATAGATCCTGCGGCATTAGCTCCGGGTGCAGGAACCCCTCCAATTACAGAAAATTTCTTCAAAGTCGATTTCAGCGATCAAACATTTCTTGCAACAGCGATGAACGCTCAAATCACAGCCGGAAAAATAATCATAAGTGGTAGCAAAGGATCATTGGGCGAAGCCTTTGGATTTATTCTCGAAGGCACCGAAGCCAAAACTTATAATTCTACAGAAGATGTCATGGTTTATAACCAAAGTGCTGTGTCTGAATTTGATTATACAAACCTAAATATTACTGATGGCATTACAACAAACACTGGTACAGTTGTAATCACTTCTATAAACACAACTACAAAAATAATCACAGGTACCTTTAAATTTGTAGGTAATTGGTCTGATTTTACGGCAACAAACCCTCCACCGGCAATTGATTTTACAAACGGAAGTTTTCAAATACCATATACCACAACCGCTACATCAACTGATACTTTTTTTACAAAAATTGAGGGAGTCGAATTTGTAGATACCCTTATTGCAACGAGTACCGTAGTTATAAATGGTGCAGATTGGTTCAGTATCGGAGCTTC
This sequence comes from Bacteroidota bacterium, assembly GCA_043748255.1. Lineage (GTDB taxonomy): Bacteria > Bacteroidota > Bacteroidia > Flavobacteriales > Flavobacteriaceae > Flavobacterium. The sequence continues at coordinate 391 of JAYTNQ010000496.1, read as the reverse complement.
AAATGATATGCAAGACAGCGTGACAATTTCGTTGAAGCCAGATTTGACAGCAGGCACTTATCCAATCACAGGCGATACGGCAGTAGATTTGGTTCAGAGCGTATATAAGTCTGGCACAGAAACATTTAAAGCCAAAAATGGTACCGTGACGATATTAACCAAAACAGCCAGCAGAATCAAAGGGACTTTCTTGTTTGTTTCATCAAATACAGACAATTCTGTAAACAAAATTTTTACAGAAGGCACATTTGATGTTGCTTTATAAATTTTTTTTGACCACAAAATTACCCGAATGAACTTCGGGTTTTTTTATGGCACAAAGATTGACTTATAATCTTGATTTGATTTGTTGAAATAGTTTTAATAATTGATTATCAATGATATAAACTGT
>JAYTNQ010000495.1:0-6288 GCA_043748255.1 Bacteroidota bacterium | reverse complement strand
TCAACGTGATCTATCGAAATAGTATAGGTATCATCGGTCAACGCTTTGAAGCCCATTGGCACAACATCTGTTGTAGCAAATGGCAAAGCACGTCCTTGAATTACATAGTTTTCGTCGTTCATCACTGTCGAGATTGTGCTTCCGTTGGCATTCAATTTACCGTCTATTGCAGCATCAAAACCTTGGCTTGCCCCTGGCAAATAACCTATCAATATTTGGTTCATCGCTTGCGTAGCCGTATTCAAGTTCAACCAAATACGACTTCTGTCTGTATCGGCAGTTCTAAAAAATTGACCATCATTGTTTCCAACACGCATGGCATTGGTAAACTGAATAGCAGTATTTACTGCAACATGAACCAAGAATCCTTGACCAGTTTGAATAATACCATTTGGCATTATACCACCCGACAATGAAGCAGTTGCACCCGTTGCATTAAAACTCGCATAATTTGAAGAAGTTGAACCCTGCAAGAAGTGTGTCCAGAAATAACAAGTCCCTGGATTGGTAGCGATAAGCGCAGCCGCACTAATTGGAGATGGATAAGGATTTCCAATCAAGTTGAAACCTGTACCGGTGGTAGCAGTGTTTGTAGCAGCAATTGAAATATCACCTGTTCGAGGCGTACCGGTAAACATTCCGTTGAAAGTAGCTACTGAAGCATTTGTAGGGAAGTTGTTTGGTGCACGAACAGAATATCCTTTGGCAAGACCAAAACTTGTCATCAATGGATCAACCGCAACAAATGCAGTTGGGTTTTCGGTCAATTCATAAAAACGACTTGATCCAACTGGTGGCGACACCGTTTGTGGAGAGAACGTTTTCAAGTTTTGCCCTTCAACTGGAGAAGACCAATAAGTATAATCTAATCTGCGCATTGATGTGTTTCGTTTTGACGTAATTGAACCACTATTTTGCAAAGTTGTAGTACTTCCTGTTTGAATCAAATTCGCATTGTTTTCAAAAGTCAAACTACTTCCAGTAGCAACAGAAACTGCACCTGTAATGGTGAAATCTGAACCTGTTGGAACCGTTACAATTGCACCGCCAGAAACGGTCAATGAACAAGCAGTTACATCACCAGCAGCGCTATACGCATTTGCTATTACAGCACCCATAGTAGCGTCTGGAGCAGCAGGTAACCAAGCAGAACCAGACCATGAGGCTGTTGCTGCAGTGATTATTGCTGATGTAGAATATACAACTGCACAACCAGGACTTTGAATTTGAGCTCTTACATAAGTAGTTGCTGCAACTGCACCAATAAGCGCAGAAGACAAAGTTGTTGAAGTAGTTGCAATATCAATTGGCGAAGTAAATCCGGCATCTGAAGACAATTGCCATTTTACTACGGCTCCTGTATTACCAACAAGGGTAATATCACCGGCTGTAGAAGCAGGACAAATGGTTTGTGAGCTTGCTGCTGCTGAACCTCCTACTGAATCTGTAAGTACAGTAACAGTCGAAGAAGCAGTAGTACCGCAACCATTGATAGCATAACTTGCCACATAGGTTTGTGTACTTGTAGGTTTGGCATAAACCGTTGCAGCTACACCACCCATATAGGCAATAGTTGCACCAGGATTGGTAAACAAACCGGCAGTAGGAGACCATACCACACCATTGTTGGTAGCACCACTAATGGTTACAGTATAATCTTCATATTCACCAAAACCAGAGAACGCACAAGCTTCGGTAGCTGCAGTTACACTACTGAATCTATCTTGTACACGCAAACGCGTAGTACCGTTAAATGCAGTTGTAGGTATGGTTAAAGTGCCATTTACAGTCACAGTTGATGATGCTGAAGTGGCAAATACACTTTCTGAAGCCTCAAAAGCACCATTTTGGTTCATATCAACCCAGATTCTAAACTGTTGTCCAAAAGCACTATTTGGGGTAATAGAAAATGGTGTTGCTACACCAGCTGTAACAACAGCACTTGGCGTTAAATAAGCGTTATAATCACCTGGCCCATCGCCTGTGGTATTGTTGATACCCGCAAAAGTAAAGTTAGTTATATTATCACTTGTTGCGCCAGAGCTAGTAACCGTTGGAATACAATATACTGAAGGAGACGGAAGAGTAACTGTCAAAGCTGCTGCTGCACCTGATGCACAAACATTAGCTGTTGATGGACTCACTGTGATTGTTGGTGTAACATTAACAGTAAATAATACTGGAGTTGCAACACCTACACAGCCGTTGGCGTTTGCAGTAATAGTTACAGTAGCCGAACCAGCAATTGGTGTAAATACAGGTATTGCAGTAACGGCAGTTTGATTGGCCAATCCAATAGCTGCACCACCTGTGATATCAAAAGTAACTCCAGATGGAGTGCCTGTCAAAGTGATGGCAGTGGTAGCAACGCCTCCACAGAAAGTTTGTGGTGCAAGCGTTACGGTTGGTATTGGATTCACAGTAACTGCAGTGGCAGAGCTTGTTATAGGGCTACCACACAATGGTGTAACCACTACATCATAAGACCCATTATCTGCAACAGTAACTCCCGTAAGGGCTAATGAGGCAGTAGTTGTAGATGCGTTGGTGTTCAAATTAACACCACCTTTTCTCCATTGGTAGGTCAAACCTGAACCAGTAGCTACAACCGTAAGGTTTATCGCTCCCGCAGTACAAGCACTATAAGTAGCCGCAAGTGGTGCAACAGTTGCACCAGTAGAAACTGAAATAGCAATTGTTTTGCTTGAAGAACATAACGAAGTTGGGTTTTGAGTTGTTGCCGTATAAGTGATATCTGCTGTTGGTTTAGAAAACACTACAGAAGCAGTACCGCCAGTATAAGCAACGGTAGCCGCAGGATCAGTATATAAATCTGTTACTGGCGACCATGTGATATTTCCAAAAGTGTTTGGAGTATAAGAATACATTCTTCCAGAAACTGGGAGACCAGCATTGGCATCATTTGTTGCTGTAGAAGAAGTGGTATTACTTGTAAAAGTAATATTTTCAAAAGTAGCAGCATCAATAGTATAACCAGCTGTTGCAGAACCTGCAGTTTGTGGCCCCATAGCACCATAACGGTATTCTATTTTGTTTGATGTTTCATACAACCATGCTTGCATTCTTGAATTGGCTGCGCCTGTTGTATTTCTTGGAATAGTTACAAACCATTCTACTATAAAAATACGATTTGGTGCAGTACCTGTAACCAAAGTTTTTACAGCACCACCAAGTCCAGTAGCTAAATCATCCCAATAAGGATATAATTTAGGGATATTTGATGTTAAAACAGCTGAGTTACTAAAACTTGAAGTGGCTGTACCACCACCCAACAACAACCATCCATCAGGAGAGACTGAGTATTGTGTATAAGGTGTTCCGTTTAGATCAAAACTAAAACCAATATTAGCCGGAGCTGCCGTTGGCGTATCGTCATTGCTAGCGTTTATTACCTGAGTAGCTCCAACCATTGGGTCTAAAGCATTACCCAAACTCGTGTCAAATAAAATTGGAGAGTTGGTAGCAGTTAACGCTGTAATACCACCTGGGCAAACCGTTGCCAAAGTAGCTGTTGGTGTTGTTGATTGTGGAATTGCATTGATGGTAGCCACAACAGTATTGGTAGTGGCACATAAACCATCTGTTCCAAAAACAGTGTAAGTATAAACACCAGGCAAAGTAGGCGTTACTGTTTGAGACGCACCCGCTAATATACCAGACATCCCACTTCCTGATTCTGGAGAGACTGTCCAAGTGTAGGTATAGCTACCCGCACTACTTGCAGACAATGCAATCGAAGCACCCAAACAAACCGAAGGGGCTGTTGGCGTAACTGTGATGCCATTTGCTGGAGTAACCGTAACTGTTACTGGCGTTCTTGCACTTTCGCAACCCGTAGTAGGATTTACAACAGATACATAAAAAGTAGTAGTTGCGCTAATACTTGTAGTATAAGTAGTAGATGTTGAAACTTGCAGTGTTGTTAAAGTCAAGTTGTCATCATACCATTTGAAGGTAGGGGTTGTAAAACTATTGGTATCTGCAACAGAAGCCGTTGGAACTGCAGCACCACATTGTAGTGTTGAAATTGCGCTTGGAGCTGTTGGAATAGCATTTACATTTACAGTAACGGTAGCACTATTGGTACAACCTGTAACTGTATTTGTACCATTAACAGTATAAGTAGTTGTTGTTGATGGACTCACCGTTATGGCTGCTGTAGTAGCACCACCTGGCGACCATACATAAGACATATTTGCAGAATTATCTACAAAACCTTGAATCGTAACCGTATAATCTTGGGTAGAACCACTAAAGAAAGCGGTACACGCATCAGTAGCACCATTGGCATTACCTGATCCTCTTGTACGCACACGCATACCCGTTTGACCTGCAGTAGCTGTCAATGGAATAGTAATACTCAAAGTTCCCGATGTGGCACTAGTCCATGGTTGTTGCCATTCTGATGCTTCGTATAATCCATTTCGGTTATAATCAATCCAAACAGAACAAATACTTGCAGACGAGGTCGTGATTGTAATTGGATAAGTAGCACCCGCATTTAGCGTGGTAGTATTAGCACCTGTTGGAGCGATAATATCATAAAATGGGGTTATTTGTGTATAGGCAGAGTTCAAGGTATTGAAAACTACCGATGATACAAATGCACCACCTGAAGCCGAAGGCACACAATAAGTTGCTGGCAAACCTGTTGGTCCAGAAGTTATCACATTTGATGCCGCAGTCAATACAGACGAACCACCATAACAATATGTAGCTACAGAAGCTGTAGCAGTTATTGGGGTATGATTTACAGTAAATACAAAAGAAACTGTACTATCACAACCACCGGTTGTTTGACTCGCGGTCAAAGTATGTGAAGTAGTATTAGCATCACTAAAAATCCAACCATTGATAGCATCACCGGTTACGCCAGTTGCTGGAAACCAAGTATAGGTATCGTAATTGGTAATTGGAGAGGTTAGCGTAATCAAACTACTTGAACCACCAGTACAAACCGCTGCAGACGAGGCACTTATAGTTAAAGCTGGTGCAGCAGTAAAACCTGCCAATACAGCCACTCTAATTGAAGAACAACCTGTTGTTTCGGCAGCCACATAATAAGTTGTTGCTGCACTCAATAATGGGGTTACAAATGGAGAGCCAGTAGCTACCAATGTTCCACCTGTCATCGCATCATACCATCTAATAGTGGTTCCTGCATTTCCAGTGGCTTGAAGTGAGTGGGTTTTTGTACCACAAAGCAAGTCGCCCGTAGTTGTAAGAATATTGTTGGTAAATGGCAGAGCAAATACCGAAGAATAACTATTTACCGCACCTACTGTAGCTCCACATTTGGAGATTTTACAACGGTATGAAGATAATACTGTTGGTGCTGCAAAATAATTTGTTAAAGTAGCACCCGAAATATCTGTAAAGGTAGCACCCGCATTTATAGATACTTGCCATTGGAAAGCCAAACCATCAGGCAAACCAGCATAATCTAAAGTAAGATTGGTATTACCGCCTACGCAAACTGATGGTAAAGAAGAAAGTGTATTTACACCTGTTGGTGCTACATTATCTAAAACTGACATCACTACTTGTGCAGACCCTGGGGCATTTGTACAACCTGTAGTTTGATTGGTGTAAGATATAGAATAGGTTGTAGTTACCGTTGGCGAAACAGTTCTGCTAAAGATATTGGTTCCTGTTGCAAATTGCACTGGTCCTGATCCTGAATCTGCAAACCAAGAGGTTGTATAGTTTGCAGGCGGAGAAAATCTCCAAGCTTCTGGCGTAGTGATAGTAGTTGTAAATGCTTGACGACCAGGGGCTACAGAACCAATAGCTTTGGTTGCGTCTTGTAATCCTATTGTAGAGCTATTAGTAGCGGCTTTATTCAAAATATGAATATCAACAACACCCGTAGTTTCATACAATATTACATAAGCAGTAAATTTCGGATTGGTTGATGCACAACAGCTTGGAACTGCATCATATAACAACACAAATTTTCTATTTGGCGCATAGCCCTCTGTCCAATAACGTAAGGCTCCAGCACCACCAAATGTTTGATCACCAGCCATCAAGGCGATGATATTTCCTGGGTTATTGACATTTGGAAACACACCTCCTGTTGTATTAAAAGTAAATTGTCCTAATTGACCAGCTGCTGTTCCGTAACCTGGAACGGTGCCAAACATTAACAAACCATTTGTACCAGCTGCGATAGAACTGAAATTGGTTCCAAAGTAATTGAAATTAAATCCAATTGGAATGCCAGCCCAACCCCCATCATCTAAACTACCACCTGAAAGTGAAGCT
>JAYTNQ010000494.1:0-6299 GCA_043748255.1 Bacteroidota bacterium | reverse complement strand
AAATTGCGCGATTGCAGAGTACACCTTGCCGATATCAAAAACCCACGATATCTTGAAAGCACCCTCTTTATTACCGAAGGCGACTCGGCATCGGGATCCATCACAAAATCGCGCGACGTCAACACCCAAGCCGTATTCAGCCTCCGAGGCAAGCCCTTGAACTCCTACGGAATGAGCAAAAAAATAGTGTACGAAAACGAAGAATTCAACCTCCTCCAAGCCGCCTTAGATATCGAAGACGACATGGAAAATCTCCGCTACAACAACATCGTCATCGCCACAGACGCAGACGTAGATGGTATGCACATCCGCCTACTACTTATCACTTTTTTCCTACAATTTTTTCCAGAACTCATCAAAGAAGGCCACCTATATATCCTACAAACACCCCTTTTTAGAGTCCGAAACAAAAAAGAAACCATCTACTGCTATACCGAAGATGAACGAAGAGCAGCCATCGAAAAACTAAAACCAAAACCCGAAATCACACGATTTAAAGGACTAGGCGAAATATCACCAAACGAATTTCAGTTTTTTATCGGCGAAGACATCAGATTAGACCCCATCATGCTCGACAAAAACACCTCCATAGAGCAACTATTATCCTTCTATATGGGAAAAAATACCCCCGATAGACAAGAATTTATCATCAAAAACCTCAAAGTAGAATTAGACGTCGTTCAATCAGTCTAAACAAAAATCATGCTTTTTATTTGGGCGTGCCCCTTCGGGTCGGTCTCCGGCTCCCGCTTTTTTGGGCTGGCTGAAAAACGCCAGCCCAAAAAGAGCTCCGCCTTTGCCCTCACGCGTGTCGCTGCAACATGTATTTAGTTGAATAGCAGTTATCAATTCAAACGATTTTTGTTCAATTTCTGAAACAAATGTAGTTGGTTATCTATTTTTGATTGTTTAAACTATACATGATGTTTTTTTTTAAAATTTTTTTAAAAACACTAAAAGTCTATAATAGCCCCGATTGCAGCGGCATCCTTTTTGTTTTTTCTTTTTCAGAAAAAACAAAAAGATATAGCGGAAAGCGGGACTTATGGTGTGTTGAAGAGGGTTGTTTGCTTCAAAAAAATTTTAGATTGTACAAAAAAAAAGCCAACATATAGTTGGCTTTAGTATAAAATGATGTTGCTTTGATTAGTAAAACAACGCTCTATTGTCTTCAATTTTGGCATCGGCTTTGAGTGCTCCAATGACTCTTCCTGCTGCAGATGCGTTTTGTTGATTTAGCTTGTTGATATAGTCTGAATATACCGTCAATGTTGGTGCTTTGATAACGTTTTTGGTTTTTACTACAAATATTCCTGAGTTTCCTTCGATGGGTGCAGACAATTTGTTGCCTATTGCAAAAGCGGTTGCAACCACTTTGGCTTCCATTCCAACACCTTGCAAAACAGCGTTTTCGGCGGTCAAATCTGCGGCAGTTTGCACCGTCGAGCCACTTGCTTTTGCAATGGCTTCAAGGGTTGTTCCGGTCATTTTGGCTTTAATTTTTTCGGTTTTTTTCTTGTTTTTCAAAATCGTTTCTACCAATGGTCTTGCTTCTTCGGCAGTCATAAGGCCTTCTTCGCTTTGCGATTTTAATTTTACGATTACATTGCCAACATTTACAACTTCAAATCTTTTTACGTCTCCAATATTGGTTTTTGAGTCAAATGCCCATTTTACTATTTGACGTTGGTTGTTTATGGTGCCAACGGTTTCGTCCATAGCTTTTAATTTCACTTTTGGATTTACGGTTAGTGCATTTTTCTTGGCTAATTTTTCAAAATCTTGATTGGCAGCATCCATTTCAAATTGTACTGCTTTTGCAAAAATCTTGTCGGTTGTAGCTTCAGAAGCTTCTATTTTTCGGGCAATTGTGGCCAATAATACTGCGTCTTGTTTGTCTGTTACGTTGATAATATGGTATCCAAATTCGGTTTCTACAAGTCCTATTTTTCCGATTGGGTTTGCAAAAACAAAATCATTAAATTTTGGTGTCATTTGGCCTTTTGAAAAATATCCTAAATCACCTCCTTGTTGTTTTGAAGAATCGTCAGAGTTTGTAAAAGCTTGCATCATAAATGATTGTGGATTGGCTGTTACAGTTGCCAATATTTCTTGTGCTTTGGCGGCGGCTTCTTCTTTGGTGCGGGTTACGGTTGCTGCAGCTCGTGTGGCTCCTTTGTATGCAATTAATATATGACTAGCTTTGGCTTTTGCGCCTGCTTGTCTTCCCATTCCTCTGCTCACGGCATAATAGCCATCGTATGCGTATGGCCCATAAATTTCGCCTACGCCAAGGCTGAAAAGTTTTTCGGCATGGGCTGCTGGTAAATCTTTTTTGGCAACATAGGTAGAGTCAAAAGGTTTGTCTGAATTGGCGTTTACATATTCGGCCACATTTTTGGCGTTTTTAAAACCTTGCAAGGTATCGTTTTTTCCGGTGGCTTGGTTATATACAACGCTTCCTGTCAACGAGGCATTGATGGCATTTTTAACTTCGTTTTCGTCTTCGGCAGATGCTTTATCTTCAATTGCAATATATTCTACTTCTCGGTTTGCGTCTGATTTGTATTTTTTTTCGTCTTTTTTGATAAACGAAACAATTTCGTCATCGGTTACTTTTACATCGCTATCTTTTATTGTTGAAAATAAAACCGATACATAGTCAAAATTGACTTTGTTGGCTTCCATTTCATATTTTAATTTGGCTTCTGCGGTAGTGGTATATATTCCTGCTTTGATCAAAGTGCTATAAATGCCGTATTTTGCATTCAATGAGGCGTCTTTTTCTCTGTCTTTTAAATTTGCTGCTAAAGTTGGGTTCGATTTGAAAAATTCTTTGAATTTTGCAATGTCAAAAACGCCTGCTTTGTTAAGAAACTGTGGGTTTTGCCCAATATCTTGGCTTTGTTTGAGCACTTCCATAATTTGACTTTCGCCAACATTGATGCCAACTTTGTCAAATTCTTTGTTGAGCAAAGCTATGGCAACTTCTTGTTCCCAAACCCTACCTACGGCTTGAGATGTAGTGGTGTTTTGCCCGCCTTTTTCTACGTTTGAAACTTTTATTCTAAAGTCGTCTATGGTCAAATTTTCGCCATTTACGGAGCCTACATTACGTGAGGTTTGACTAAAAAGGTTACTGTGAACCAAGTCGCCAATGATAAATGCGAACAGACCAAAGCCTACAAATAATATTACAAGTAGAGAGCGTTGTCTAATTTTTGATAAAACTGCCATTTTTATAGTTTTTAATTTTAAATTCAGTTTGCGAAAATACAATTATCTATCGAATTATAGCAATAGTTATATCATATTTTGCAATAATATTTATTTTTTTGAAAAACCGTTTGTTTTTGTGGTTATTTTTAGAAAAATACATTGCTTTTTTTACTTTTTATATCGATTTTCAAATTTTTTTGCAAATTTTCTTCTAAAAAAAAACATAAAAATAGCGCCAATACCTAATGCTAAACTGGCCCATGAAATGTCGCTTTTTTGAAAATATTTTGTAAAAAAATCAAAAAGAAATAAAACCGCAAATATGATATACATATAATGTATGTTTTTTAGAATTTGCATTTTTTAGATTTTTTTAGTTTGATTGATAATGCCTGTTGCAGTTTGATAATTGATGATTTTGAAATTTTTGTCAAAATCGATTCCTTCTCCCGTTGTCAAACCTTTGTTTGGATCGGTAAATGTAAAATGCTTTTCTGTAAAAAACCATTCGTTTTTTTGGTCATAATACAACTGCTCCGTTTGCAAAACCTGACCGTTTTCTGAAGTAAGTTTCACGTTTTTTTTCAAATTGATAATATCTGTTCCTTTATAGGTGATGGCATAATCTGATTTCACAAAAATCTTTTTGGCTTTATTATCATACAAAGTTACATTTATACCATTTGGAAATTCAGAAAACGGATATCGAACTGCAGCATAATCTTTCATTTTTGAAGCCAACAAAACGGCTTTTATCTTTCCAGAATCGGTATATTTTAACACAAAATTATCGGCTTCGCCGGTTGGTGAAAATTCTGAAAAATTTATTTTATGAATTTTTTGAAAGTTGTTTTCGCAACTAATGAGCAGTGGTAATACTACGATTAGATAAACAAAATTAAAATTCAATTTCAACACAAAAATATTTAGAAATTAATCGTATTTGCTTTTCACAAACCAAAGATCGCTTAAAGACAAACTTATTTTAAAATTCATATAGTTTTCTTCTATCAAATTGGCAGTTGTTGTGCCACGTTGACCAAATTCTACACCAAAATTTACGTTCGACAACCGTCCGCCAACAGGCAAACCCAGGCCAAATGTCACGGCTTTGTCTGTAATTGCTTGATTTGAAATTACCAATCCTGTATTTTCAAAACGAAGTCCTGCTCGATAGACAATTCTGTCAAAATAATTGTTAAAAGAGTTGTATTTTGGAATATAAAATCCACCAATTGTATATTTCTTGGCGTTTTCATAGCTTACATTAGAAATGTCTGTAAATCTGTTTCCGAAATTGTTTAGGGATTGTAAATTGATTTCTGCCCCAACCATCCATTTTTTGTTTACTCCAAAACCTGCGCCAAGGGCAATAGTGTTTGGCAATTTGATAGTCGTATTGGCAACGGCAATATCATTTTCGTCTATTGCTAATCCTTCTGTGAGTGCCGAATATTTTACGGTAGCAATTTTTCGTGAATTGATTAGATTCAAGTTGCTTTCTGGAGAATATGTAAAACTTCCAAAAAAATCATACTTATTTTTGATTTTTTGGCAAAATGAAACCCCGGTGTTAAAATTAATTCCGGAAACCGTCGAGGTGTTTAGCTCACGAGTACCGTATTGAATATTATCCAAAAATATCTCGTTTGTGGTTTCGATTTGCCCAAAATGATAATTAAAATCCAAACCAAAACTCCAATTTTTATTGAATTTGTAACCGCCGCCAACAAAAATTTTGTTGATATCTCCGTTTCCTTTGAAGTTTTTGCTCCCTGTTGTTTCGTTGATTGTTTTTATTTTGTAACCTACAGACGAAAAAGGCATTAGCCCAATGACTGCGCCAAATTTCCCCATTGGAATACCTAAAACCATATAATCAATTTGGCTTCTTCGTACATTTTCTGACTGCAAATTGGTTTTAAAGTTGGTCTGTTTGTATGATCCTCCCAAGGCCAATGTTGTAAGTTTCAAACTGGCATACGAAGCGGGGTTTTGTAAATTTAGGTGGATGCTGTCTGGATAAACACTTAGTCCACCCATAGCACTGGTTTCTGCAGTTCCTTTAAATTTGACATCGCCAATTCCATAAAACGAATAAGGGGATGCAGTTCCTGCTTGTGCAAAAATAGCTGCCGAAAAAAGCAAACCAATACCGAGGATAATTTTTTTAATCATTTTTGATTTTATATTGAAAAGTGTGGTTCAAACTTTCGAGCAGAAAATTTGAATTGGCAAATATGGCATTTTTTAATCGTTTTGCCAAAAAATCTGCATCGCCGCCCGTTAAAATTATTATAAAATTTGAATATTCTTGTTTTAATTGGTCAATAAAGCCATCGATTTCAAAAATCAAACCATTTACAACCCCAGAATGTATCGATTGATTGGTTGAATCTCCTAAAAAATTTTCGGGGTTTTCGGTTTCCAAAAGTGGTAATTTGTCTGTATATTGATGCAATGCAGCGTAGCGTAATCGAAGTCCTGGCGAAATTGCACCGCCAAAATACCGGTTGTCTTGATCTATAAAATCAAATGTAACACAGGTGCCCGCATCTATCACCAATCGGTTTTGATTTGGATATTGCAACACCGCACCCGAAGCCAAAACCAACCGATCAATACCTAATGTTTGTGGCGTTTTGTATAAATTTTTGAACGGGAATGGGTCTTTTCGGCTTATAAAATGAATCTCGAAGTTGTTTTCAAAAACTACAAATGCCGATTTTTGGACATTTTTTACAGAGCCAACCACAATTATTTTGATTTTTGGAAATTTTGAAATCAATTTTTCGATAGAAATTACTAATGATACTATTTCAAAAACGTCTTTCTGTAAAAGGTTATTCTGTTCAAATACAGCTGCTTTGACTCTTGTGTTTCCAACATCTATGGTTAATATCATTTTTTAAATTTAGTTTACAAATATAAGGAAACAATTTTTTTTAAAATTATTTTGATAAAACAAAAAAACAATTGTATGTTTGCACCCGCTAACCGCAAGGTACCTTAGCTCAGATGGTAGAGCAATGGACTGAAAATCCATGTGTCCCTGGTTCGATCCCTGGAGGTACCACAAA
>JAYTNQ010000493.1:0-2311 GCA_043748255.1 Bacteroidota bacterium | reverse complement strand
CATTGTCTTTGCTCAAAGAGCGCCATTTATACCATATTGTAGATGAAGTATATGCCAATTGTAAAACACAAGAAGCATGGAAAGATAGTGAAATTGTTAATACTGTAACCGCCATTTATGCCCCATTTCAACCACAGGAAATTTCAGACAAAATTGCACAACTGTTGAGTTCAGAAGATATAAAAGCAGATGTGAAAATAATTTTTCAAACCGTAGAAAATTTACATATTTCTTGTCCAAAAAACTTGGGAGATTGGTATTTTACGGGCGATTATCCAACCCCCGGCGGCAATCGGGTTGTTAATAGAGCATTCATGAATTTTTATGAAGGGAAAGATGCTCGTGCTTATTAAAAAACGTAGTATATCGGCTTTTTTAACCTTTTAACAGAAAAAGTTGACAAACAAAAAAGCACTTCTTATATTTGACCTATCATAAAATTAAGTAGGTTAAATTTGTGATAATCTGAATAAGGGCGAAAGAAATTTCGCTCTTTTTTTGTGGTCAAATTTCAAGCTATTACATGTGATTGAGAATCGTATCTCGAATCAACTCAAAATCACTCTCGCTATATTTTTCTTTTTTCATAAATCGCATATCCGATACTTTGTTTATCGGAATCAGATGCACATGCGCATGATGCACTTCAAGACCAATGACGGCCATACCTATTCTTCGGCAAGGCACCGCTTTTTCTAGACCTATAGCTACTTTTTTTGAAAATGCCATTAGACCAAGATAAAAATCATCGTCTAAGTCAAAAATATAATCTACTTCAAGTTTTGGAATACAAATTGTGTGACCAATTGTATTTGGGTTTGTATCCAAAAAAGCCAAAAACAAATCGTCTTCGGCAACTTTATAACAAGGAATTTCTTGATTGACTATTTTTGTAAAAATACTGCTCATTTGAATAAAATTTAACGACTAATTTCCAAAATTTCAAATTTCAAAATACCATTCGGCACTGTAATTTCCGCGGTTTGACCTACAGATTTGCCTAATAATCCTTTGCCTATAGGCGAGGTTACAGATATTTTGCCGGTTTTGAGGTCGGCCTCACTTTCTGCAACAAGAGAGTATTTCATCTCCATGCCGTTTGAAAGATTTTTTATTTTTACGTTCGACAAAACCAAAACTTTAGATATATCAAGATGCGTTTCGTCTATCAAACGTGCGTTTGAATGAACCTCTTCCAATTTTGAAATCCGCATTTCAAGCAAGCCTTGTGCTTCTTTGGCGGCGTCATACTCGGCATTTTCAGACAAATCCCCCTTGTCGCGAGCATCGGCAATATCTTGCGAGGCTTTTGGTCGCAAAACACTTTTCAAATAATCCAATTCTTCCCTCAATTTTTTTAACCCTTCTGCTGTGTAATAAGATACTGCGCTCATAATTTCTGTTGTAATATAAATAGAAAAAATCCCATCGCAACGGGATTCCTTACTGCAAAGATAGTATTTTTGTTTTTATTATATAATTAAATGTTAATCATATCGAAATCAAAATTAATTAAATTATTTTTGTTTTCACTATAAAAATCATTTTTTATGAAAAAAATATTACTTTTTGCTATTGCAACCCTTTTTTTGGCTACCAATTGTGATAGCCAAAACAACAGGGTCAACAATCCATATTTGCCAAATTATTCGTTTTCTATTTTGATAAACACCAATTTGCCAACATATAGCGGACTAAATTCGGCCATAAATCCCATAATCATAAACGATGCCGCCACATCAATCAGTGTGATTGTAATGAAAGTAACCGATACCGACTATCGCGCCTGGGATGTCAATTGCCCAAACCAATCCCCAACGGTCTGCTCACGAATGACAATAAAAGGCGTAAATGCCCTTTGTAGTTGCGAAAAAATCGAATATAGTCTTTTTACAGGAGTGGGTACTGGCAATTATAGCATGAAACCATATAATGTTGAGGTTCTTGGCAACAATGCGCTTAGAATATACAATTAAAATTATACCTATATATACAATGGGAAATTTTTTTCCCCTAATCTGGTTTTTCAAACTCTCTTGTAAATTTTAACACTACAACACTACAACATTAATGATATTTGGTTAAATACATTTGACTAACTATTGAATTTTAATTTTTGCTATCACTACACACTAATCTATTCATAAAAATTCCAACAACAACAATATATAACTCATATATACAATAGATCACAGAAACCAATATCGAAATACCGAAAACGTTTTCGTTGTCACGAAATCGATATAGTGTAATATTATCATAACATTAACATAATTTATATTTAAGTTTGGTTCTTAATTAAATAAATATT
>JAYTNQ010000492.1:0-2314 GCA_043748255.1 Bacteroidota bacterium | reverse complement strand
TTAGTTGTATCTAATAATATAGACAATAAATATCATTCTGTAATATATCAATGGCAGGTGGATACTTAAATATAATAGCTATAGGAAATGCCAATGTTTTTTTGACAGGGAACCCATCGAAGACGTTTTTTAATGCGGCTTATTCAAAACATACAAATTTTGGATTACAGAAGTATCGGTTAGATTACGAAGGAACAAGAGATTTACGACTAACGGAAGAATCGAAATTTGTATTCAAGATAAAAAAATATGCTGACCTATTGATGGACTTATTTGTAGTTATAAATTTGCCAGATATTTGGAGTCCTATTTACAGTCCATCACCAGAAACAAAGAATAGATGGGTTGGTTATGATTTTAAGTGGATAGACGATATAGGAATGCAAATGATAAAGAATGTCGAAATACATTGTGGTTCAGTAATGATACAAAAATATTCAGGTTCATACCTATCAGCAATGATGGAACGTGATTTTCCAAAAGATAAGAAGGATTTATTCAATAAAATGAGTGGAAATACGAAGGAATTGAATGATCCAGCAAATGCATATGGTCGTAAAAACTCTTATCCAAGTGCCTATTTTTCAAAAAATAATTTAGGAGCTGAACCATCAATACGAGGTAGAACCTTAATGATCCCAATAAATGCTTGGTTTTCTCTAAACACCCGCTGTGCCTTCCCATTGGCATCTTTACTCTACAATGAATTGACAGTAACAGTAACAGTAAGACCGATCCAAGAATTATTTCAAGTCCGAGATGTATTTGACACAGACAATATGTATCCTTATATTCAACCAGATTTTAATCAAGAACATTTTCAAATGTACCGTTTCTTACAAAGCCCCCCTTCAATAAGAAATGATACTTTGTCCCAATCTTATCAAAATAAACAAAGAATATGGAATGCGGACATAAATTTATCATGTACGTATTGTTTTTTATCAAACGAAGAATCTTTAAAATTTGCGAAAGAGTCACAGGTGTATCTAATAAAAGATGTTATTCAACATGAATTTAATAACGTTGTGGGGACACAAAAATTGAGATTAGAAAACTCATCCGGAATGGTTTCAAGTTGGATGTTTCACCTACAGCGAAATGATGTAAACCTGAGAAATGAATGGAGTAATTATTCAAATTGGGGATACAAAAATCTACCTTCAAATGTGGTTCTTGCTCCATATGATATATCAATGAACGTAAATGATGGAATTACTGATGTAAGTATGCATTTACTTCATGGACCTCGAGTGAATCCCATTGTGTCACAGAATACAGGTATATTTGTAACAGGCGACTATTCAGTAGATAATCAAAAAGATATATTATTATCAATGGGAATAGTCCTAGACGGAGAGTATAGGGAGAATATTCTTCAAAGGGGGATATTTGATTATATTGAAAAGTATACAAGAACAAATGGATTTGCGAAAGAAGGAATATATTGTTATAATTTTTGTTTATCAACAAATCCTTTGACTTACCAACCTTCAGGTGCTTTGAATTTAAGTAAGTTCAAGAATATTGAACTAGAATTAAGTACATTTACCCCTTCAATATTACCGAATAATTCCTCTTTTACAGTCATATGTAGTGCAACCGGTAATCCTATAGCAGTGACAAGAAAGCCGGGGTGGCAATTATTCCAATACAGTTATAATATGACAATCTATGAAGAAAGATACAACATTTTATCGTTTGTTGATGGGAATGTAGGTATGATGTATACAAGATAGACGAAACCATAATTCATTTCAGTGTATTATTATGTATCGAAAATATAACGACATATAATAATAATGAGTAAATGGAATTGGAATAATGATAAAGTTCAAGAAAATTTTAAAATAGGTAAAATAGGTAAAATCAATATACCTAAAATAGGTAAAATAGATATACCTAAAATAGATATACCTAAAATAGGTAAAATAGATATGCTAAAAATAGGTAAAATAGATATACCTAAAATAGATATGCCAAAAATAGATATGCCAAAAATAGGTAAAATAGATATGCCAAAAATAGGTAAAATGCCAGGAATGCCAGGAATGCCAAACAATCTAATTCACGAAAAAATAGTTGCGATTGACAATGTCGGTCCACCTCCTCTTCCTCCTCTTCCTCCTCTTCCTCCTCCTTATCCTTCTCCTCCTATTCCTTCTCCTATTCCTTCTCCTCTTCCTTCTACGGTGCCACTGTTCGCTACGCAAGGTTTAGGCAACAATCATACCGCTTATTTGAAACTGAAATACTATGAAGTTTTACAAACAATAAGCAAATTATCATTGTCAATTGAAAAATATGAGGAGTC
>JAYTNQ010000491.1:0-6330 GCA_043748255.1 Bacteroidota bacterium | reverse complement strand
ATAAAAATTAATGTTTTTAGTCAAAAAAATTGTTTTTTAGTAAAAAATTAAATAGGTTTACGCCCTTAAAATTAAGAAAATTTTATACCAATTTTATATGAAGAAGTTCCTTGCATTAGCAGCATTATCCACAATATTATTTAGTTGTGGTTCAAGCGATAAAGGCGAATTAGTTGGAGTTAAAGGAAGAAAATGGAACCCCGAGAAGCCTTTTGGGATGACACTAGTACCTGGAGGTGCTTATATCATGGGTAAATCAGATGATGATTTGGCCAATGTTCAAGATGCACCTACCAAAACTGTAACGGTTCGATCATTTTATATGGACGAAACCGAAATTACAAATAGCGAGTACCGTCAGTTTGTAGAATGGGTAAAAGATTCGATTATTCGAGTTAGATTGGCTATTATGGCAGACGAGCAAGGTATGACGCCAGCACCTGGTAAAGGAGCTGCCCCGAGCACTGCATCTACAACTCCGGCAGCCGGAGGAAAGAAAGGTGGCGCTTCTGGAAGTGTAGGTGATTACGCATTTAACGATGCTGACCCTGCAAAAATGACCCCGTATGACAAATATATGTATGATAATTATTATAGTGTAGGTTCTGGTGATGATGCTTATGCAGGTCGAAGACTAAATCATAAAATTAAACTAAAAGCTGGAACTTCGCAATATCCAGATGAATTTTATTCTGAAGTAATGGATTCGATGTATATTCCAGCCGCAGAAGCCTATAATGGATTAAGAACAATTGATGTTTCAAAACTTAAATTTCGCTATTCTTGGATGGATATTCAAGCTGCAGCCAAAGCCAAAGTAGGAAAACGAAGCAAGTTTATCAAAACAGAACAAGAAATTATATATCCAGACACCACGGTTTGGATTAAAGATTTTGCTTATTCTTATAATGAGCCTATGCACAACGATTATTTTTGGCATCAAGCATACAGCGACTATCCCGTTGTTGGTGTAAACTGGAAACAATCTAAAGCATTTTGTGCATGGAGAACTTTGAACAAAAACACCTATATCAAATCAAAAAAGAAACACAACGATTTGATAAACTCATTTAGATTGCCTACAGAGGCAGAGTGGGAGTATGCCGCACGTGGTGGATTAGCATCAGCTACTTACCCTTGGGGAGGACCGTATGCCAAAAGTGATAGAGGTTGCTATTTAGCCAACTTCAAACCAAATCGAGGAGATTATGCCGCAGACGGAGCCTTATACACTGTAGAAGCAAAATCGTTTGAACCAAATGGTTATAATTTGTACAATATGGCAGGAAATGTTGCAGAATGGACAGATTCTTCCTACGATCCAGGAGCATACGAATTTGTATCTACAATGAACCCTAACGTGCCAGACACCAGCAATAAAAGAAAAGTAGTTCGTGGTGGGTCTTGGAAAGATGTTGCCTATATGATTCAAGTAAGTACTCGTGATTTTGAATATTCTGATACCGCAAGAAGTTATATAGGTTTCAGAACCGTTCAAGACTACATGGGCACTCAAACGACAGGAAATGCCAAAAAAGGCAAAAAATAAAATTTATTAATACATTAAACAACCCAAACAAACAAAACAAAATTACTAAACTTAAACAAAATTATTATGGCAATTTTAAGCAAAAAAGCAATGAACTTCGCATACGGAATGGGAGCCGCAGTTGTAATCGTTGGAGCACTTTTCAAAATCACTCACATTGAGTTAGGTCCTTTAACTGGAAATTTAATGTTAACTATTGGTCTATTGACAGAAGCACTTATTTTTGGACTCTCTGCTTTTGAGCCAGTTGATAACGAGTTAGATTGGTCATTAGTATATCCTGAATTAGCTGGA
Organism: Bacteroidota bacterium; assembly: GCA_043748255.1. GTDB lineage: Bacteria > Bacteroidota > Bacteroidia > Flavobacteriales > Flavobacteriaceae > Flavobacterium. Next base: position 4,487 of record JAYTNQ010000491.1, on the reverse strand, counting down.
GGCGAAGCCAAACCAAAAACAAAAAAAGAAGACCCAGCAGAAGCTCAAGGAATGTTGTCACAAAAATTGGATGCCATGCTAAAAGAAGCCAAAGTTGATGGCGCATTAATGACAAGTTTAGGAAATAGTATCAAAAATTTTGAATCTGCTGCAAAAAATATCAATCCAACAATTGATTCGATGGCTGCTACAAAAAAATACAGCGAAGAGTTGTCTATGGCAGCTGCACAAATGGAATCATTAAATAGTTTATATAAAGTGCAATTAGAAAGTGCTTCTCGAAATGCAGAAGCCAACAAAGAAATTGCCGAAAACGCAGCCAAATTAAAAGATCAAATGCAATCTATGACTGCAAACATAGCCTCATTAAACAATGTTTATGGCGGTATGCTTTCAGCTATGAGCAACAAAGGAAACTAATTATCCAAACGCATTTTTATAACAACTAAACAAAAAAATTAAAAAATGGCAGGAGGAAAATTAACCCCAAGACAGAAGATGATTAACCTGATGTATCTGGTTTTCATCGCAATGTTGGCATTAAACATGTCAAAAGAAGTGCTTACAGCTTTTGGAATTTTAGACAATAAAATTGTAGAATCAAACAAAATTTCTGACGATAGAAACAAATTAGCCTTTCAACAATTGGTTCAAAAAGCAGCCGATCAACCAGGTCAATTTGGTGACAAAAAAGATAAAATCGAAAAAATTAGAGCGGTTTCTAAAGAGTTTAGCGATTATGTAGAAAGTATTAAATCTATTATAACTAAAGAATTTCCTCGTGACAAAGACGGAAATTATCCATGCGAACAAATGGATAAAAGTGATGCAATGGACAATTTATTCTATAAAGGAGATAAAGAATCAGCCAAAGCAAAAGAGTTTTTGGACAAAATTAGAAATTATGCTTCTCAAATTAAACAAATTGGTGGAATCACAATTACCGAAAAAGAAGTAAAAAAAATCGAAAAAAGATTTGCAACGGAAGCTGTATATTCTGAAAAAGCAGGAGCTAAATTATCGTGGTTAGATTATAATTATCACCATTTTCCATTGATTGCATCTGTAACCAAATTATCACAAATTCAAGCTGATATCAAAACAACCGAAAGTGATGTAATGAACAGTATGTTTCAAACCAATTTGATAGAAGCAGCATCCTTGAAGAAAAATAAAGCAATGGTGATTTTTGATAAATCAGTTTACTTTCAAGGGGAAGCCGTTACAGGTAAAGTTGTTTTAGGAAAATATGATGACGAACTAAAAATCGCTTCTGTAAGCGTAAATGGCTCTGGCGCAAAAGTGAGTTCGGGTCAAGCAGAATTTTCTATCGGCAGCGGAAACGTTGGTGAGCACACTTTAACTGGATCTTTTAATTTTATCGAAAATGGAAAAGTCGAAGGTTTAGACATTGAAGATAAATATGTTGTTGTAGCTCGTCCAAAATCTGCAACAATATCTGCAGACAAAATGAATGTAGTTTATCGTGGTGTAGAAAATCCAATGACCATTTCATTTGCTGGTATTTCAGGCGATAATGTCAAAGCCAATGCAGCTGGTTTAAGAAATGTTGGTGGTGGTAGCTCTTATATCATGAGTCCTGGACAAGGTACTGAAGTAACCATTAATGTTTCTGGCGTACTTCCAGACAAATCTGTTGTTTCTGACAAAAAAGTCTTCAGAATCAAAAATATTCCAGCCCCAGTAGGTGCCATTGGTGGCGAGCAAGGTTTGGTAAAAGGATCTAAATCAAGATTGCAAGCCTCACAAATTACGGCTGTATTAAACGATTTTGATTTCCAAGTTAATATTTCGGTAGTGCAGTTTAGTTTAAAAGTTACGGGTCAACCAACGGTTGTTGTAAATGGAAACCGTGTAAATGCACAGTGTGCTGCCGCTCTAAACCGTGCTACAAGAGGTGATCAAGTTACCATTTCTGAAATTAAAACCAGATTAGAAGGTTCTCAAATCATTTTGAGACAAACAGCACCTGTAATTTACGAAATACTATAATACTTTTTGCGTTTTTTCAAAAAATCTTTGAATACAATAATTATGAATATTAAAAATCTTTTATCAGTAGTCATTTTAGGTGTTAGTAGCTTTAATGCTGCTGCGCAATCTAATTTGTTAAACGCCAAAACGCCTGCCGAAATTGGTAAAAAAACCAAAGTAGAATTGAGTTCAGATAATGACAAACCTCTACCTTATGGATATGTGCGTGATCGCGACATATTGATGGGGAAAGCCGTTTGGGAAACTATTGATTTGGACGAACGTATTAATTTTCCTCTTTATTATCCTATTGATACTGCCAATATTGGAAAAGATCGTCGTTCTTTATTTGATGTAATTTTGAAAGGGATTAAATCTGGAAAAATAACTGAAGTATATGGCGACAGCTATTTTAACGACAAACGTACCTTAAAAGATATGTCAAACTCGTTTAAATTTGTGGATACAACCAATGCAGGTCGTGATGAAATTAATAATTTTTATGATGATTATAAATCTGGAAGAAAAGTTTTGGATCGTCAATATATAGACGAAAGAGAACTTTCTGCACAAGACATTTCTGATTATAGAATTAAAGGATTTTGGTATTTTGACAAACGTCAAGGCGAAATGAAATACCGATTGTTGGGTATTTGTCCAATGGCGCCAGAGGCCAAAGAAGTTGGAAAAGACAATGCAGATCAAATCGAATTGTTTTGGGTTTACTTTCCCGCTGCTCGTGATTTGTTGCATTCTTATAACGCATTTAACGATAAAAATTCGGCAATGCCAATCTCCTATGACAATTTGTTAAATTCTCGTCGCTTTAATGCAGTTATTTTTCAAGAAGAAAATGTATATGGAGACCGGCTTATCAAAGATTATTTAAAAGATAATGCACAATTAGAATTGCTTGAATCGGAAAGAATAAAAGAAAAAATTCGCAATTTTGAACAAGATATGTGGACTTATTAAGTTTATCAAATTTTATTTAAAACTCTTGCTTCATAGCAAGAGTTTTTTTTATGTAAATTAATATGCAAAAAAAATGTGTTGATTATTTAATTGTAGGTGCTGGAATTGCAGGACTCTCTTTTGTTGAATTGGCTTTGCAAAACCAAAAATCTATAATTGTTTTTGATAATAATTCTAAAAGTTCTTCCAAAATTGCGGGTGGCTTGTATAATCCCGTAATTTTGAAACGGTTTACCGGTATCGAAAATGCGCAATTACAAATCAATTGTATGACTGCTTTTTATGCGAATGTAGAAAAACGATTAGATACTAAAATTGATTATAAAATGCCAGTTTTGCGTAAATTTTTCTCGGTCGAAGAACAAAATAATTGGTTTGCAGCAGCAGACAAATTCAATTTAGCACCGTTTTTGTCTCTCGATTTGTTCAAAACCAAAATTAATGCAATTGATTCTCCATTTGATTTTGGCAAAGTAATGCAGACAGGATATGTTGACACCAAGAAATACCTGTCTGAATACCATTTGTATTTACAAAATCTTGGAATTTTAAATTTTGAAAATTTTGATTATAGCAACCTCAAATTTGAAAATAATTTGATTTTCTACAATAACATTATAGCCAAAAATATTATTTTTGCTGAGGGATTTGGCTTGCATCAAAATCCTTTTTTTAATTTTTTGCCACTCGATGGTACAAAAGGAGAGCTTTTAATTATCTATGCCCCAAAGCTTGATTTGAATGTGATTATAAATACTAGTGTTTTTATCATTCCGCTTGGCGAATATTTATTTAAAGTCGGTGCAACATACAATTGGCAGGATAAAACAGATACCGTTACTGAAGAAGGAAAATTTGAACTTATTACAAAAATCAAAGAAATATTGAATTGCGATTTTGAAATCATATCACATCTTGCAGGTATTCGACCTACCGTTAGAGATAGAAAACCTCTAGTAGGTGCTCATTTTCTTCACAAAAATATGTATGTTTTGAATGGTTTGGGCACACGAGGCGTGATGCTTGGTCCAAATTTAGCACACAATTTGTTCCAAAATATCGAAAATGGGATTCCGATAGATACAGGATATGACGTGAATAGAATTTACAAAAAAATGACTATTTTGGACTGATTTCATCAAAATCTACAAACATATTGATATAAATATTACGTGCCAAACGCAAAATTATAGGATATAAAACAATAATTGAAACGAGGATCGAAACAAATGATGTCTCTATATTTGTTTCAAAAAACACAAACGAAATTATAAACGCCCCAATACCAACAGCAACATTTAACGCATAACTTACATACATGGCTCCATAAAAAAAGGAAGGTTCAATCTGATATTTTAACCCACAATGACTACAATTGTCAAACATTTTGAGCAATTTTGAAAAATGCAACGGATTTTTGTCCACATACATACTTTCTTTTTGACATTTCGGACAAGTTCCTGTTAAAATACTATTTAATTTGGATCCTTTTTTTAACATTTGCAAAAAATTTGTTT
>JAYTNQ010000490.1:0-2325 GCA_043748255.1 Bacteroidota bacterium | reverse complement strand
ACTTTTCAAACAATTACGAAAACGATATAGCAACTTTTTTGATAATTTTTTAAACAAAATGCAACAAAACAAAATAAATAATCTATTTTTGTCATGTTCTTAAACATATTGATTGTTATCACGAAAGCCCGAGGGATTAGACCCAACGAAAGCTTAGCAACCCTTTAATCATAAAGAAGGTGCTACATTCTACCACGTCCGCGTGAACAGATAACCCCAACAAATCGCCCACTTTCGAGCCAACATTTACTATTTTTTTGACAAAAAACATTTCCTTTTTTTTTTGGAGCTGTTTCCTGCTATACGCTAAATCTTTGCGGCCGAACCCCGGCCACAAAGGATACCGCTGCTATCAGGGCTAGGGCAGCAGCATCAAAAGACATCTAATTTTCAAAAAACAAATCAAAAGTGGACCAAGACAAACCCGACATCAAAAAAATACTTCAAAATAGAATCCTCGTTCTCGATGGCGCTATGGGAACCATGTTGCAACAAAACAACTTTTCTGAAGCCGATTTTAGAAGTGAACAGTTCAAAAATTTTCAATTCCCATTAAAAGGCAACAACGATTTGCTCTCGATCACCCAGCCAGAAGCCGTAAAAGCAGTTCATTATCAATACTTTGAAGCCGGAGCAGACATTGTAGAAACAAACACTTTTTCAAGCACTACCATTGGCATGGCAGATTATCATTTAGAAGATTTTGTTTATGAATTAAACTATCAATCCGCAAAAATTGCCAAAGAAGTCGCCACTGAATTTACAAAACAAAACCCAAAAAAACCACGATTTGTAGCCGGTGCCATCGGTCCAACAAATAGAACAGCCTCGATGTCGCCAGATGTCAACAATCCAGCCTATCGCGCCATCACTTTTGACGAGCTCAAAACCGCTTACAAACAACAAGTAGAAGCACTCATAGACGGAGGTTGCGACATTTTGCTTGTCGAAACAATCTTTGATACACTCAATGCCAAAGCCGCCCTTTTTGCCATCGAAGAAGTCAAAGAAAACCGCCAAATCAACATTCCTGTAATGGTTTCGGGCACTATCACAGACGCCTCCGGCAGAACCCTTTCTGGACAAACAGTCGAAGCGTTTTTGATATCCGTAGCACATATTCCACTGTTAAGCATCGGATTCAACTGTGCGCTCGGAGCAGACCAACTAAAACCCTATCTCAAACAATTGTCGCAAAATACCAATTTGAATATCTCGGCTCACCCAAATGCAGGTTTGCCAAACGCCTTTGGACAATATGACCAAACGCCTACCGAAATGCAACTTCTAATACAAGATTATCTCAAAGACAATTTGGTCAACATTATTGGTGGTTGCTGTGGCACCACTCCAGAGCATATCAAACTCATTGCAGAGGCTGTCACAGATTTTGAAATACAAAAATCAAAAAACCAGTAAACTTGACAACTGTTTAAAACAAAAAATTCATAAAATGTCCATCAATCAATATCTAAAACTATCTGGCCTTGAGCCACTTGTCATTTCCCCAGAAACAAATTTTGTCAATATTGGCGAGCGAACAAACGTTACAGGTTCACGAAAATTTTTGCGACTTATAAAAGACGAAAAATATGAAGAAGCCCTAACTGTTGCCCGTGACCAAGTTGAAGGTGGAGCCCAAATTTTAGATATTAATATGGACGAAGGCATGCTCGACGGCGTATATGCGATGACCACTTTTTTGAATCTAATCGCATCAGAACCAGATATTGCCCGTGTACCGGTGATGATAGACAGCTCAAAATGGGATATTATCGAAGCGGGACTAAAAGTTGTTCAAGGCAAATCTGTAGTCAATTCGATTTCGCTAAAAGAGGGCGAAACTACTTTTGTGGCGCATGCCAAGTTGATAAAACGCTATGGAGCAGCTGTTATTGTGATGGCTTTTGACGAAAACGGTCAGGCCGATAACTACCAACGGCGCATCGAAATTTGTAAACGATCGTATGATATATTGGTAAATAAAGTTGGCTTTTTGCCACAAGATATTATTTTTGACCCCAATATTTTCCCGGTGGCCACCGGAATGGACGAGCACAAACTAAATGCTTTGGACTTTTTTGCTGCTACAAAATGGATCAAAAAAAATCTTCCTTTTGCACACGTTTCGGGTGGCGTAAGCAATGTATCGTTCTCTTTTCGAGGCAACAACAAGGTGCGCGAAGCCATGCACTCGGCTTTTTTATACCATGCTATCCAAAACGGAATGACCATGGGGATTGTGAATCCAGAAATGCTCGAAATTTATGATCAAATAGACAAAACCTTGCTTGATCACGTCGAAGATGTGCTGCTCAATCGACG
>JAYTNQ010000489.1:0-2331 GCA_043748255.1 Bacteroidota bacterium | reverse complement strand
TCATCGAATACCGAAAAAAATATTGTCCATGAGATAAACTCCGGTTGAACGGAACCGTCAATTTTATCACCTCTATGGGGTTATCGTAAAGTTTTGTGGAGATTTCAAAGGGGTTTTAATAACTCTTTTTTTGAATGTCATTTTGCAAATATTTGGCGTTTTTTGTTTTGAAAATGATTTTTCTGGTCAAGATGGTGTGCGTGAGGGCAAAGGCGGAGCTCATTTTTTGGGCGTTTTTCAGCCCAAAAAATAGCGGGAGCCGGAGACCGACCCGAAGGGGCACGCCCAAAAAAACTTTTAGATTTTGGATTTTTGTAGGTGTTTGCGGTATTTTAGGTAGGATAAAAGTGCTAATAGTGCCACGAATGCGAGGGAAAAATAGATAAAATTTGGGGTTACAACTTTGTCGCCGCTTGCGTATGAATGCAGGCCGGTGAGGTAAAAATTGACACCAAAATAGGTCATTAGTATGGCATAATAGGCTAAAACACTCATCAAATTATAGATCCAAAGGCCTCGCAAATGGGGTACAAATCTGGCGTGTATCACAAATGCGTAGATCATAATGCTGATGAGCGCCCATGTTTCTTTGGGATCCCACCCCCAATAGCGACCCCAACTTTCGTTGGCCCATTGACCGCCCAAAAAGTTGCCTATTGTGAGCATGACAAGACCTATTGTGAGCGCCATTTCGTTGATATAAGTGATTTCTTGTAGGTGCAATGTCATGCGGTTTTTGTTGTCTTTGTTGACAAATAGCATCAAAATTAGGGCTACAATCCCTAATATCATGGCGAGTGTAAAGGGGCCATAGCTAGCGACTATCACCGCAACGTGGATCATGAGCCAATAGGAATTGAGCACGGGTTGTAGGTTTGCGATGGCGGGATCCATCCAGTTCCAATGTGCGATCATGAGTATCATTGAGGCTACAAATGTGCCTGATGCGACTGTTAATTTGGATTTTTTGTCGAATGCTAACGCAAAAAACATGGTTGCCCAGGCTACATATATCATAGATTCGTAGGCGTCGCTCCAGGGTGCGTGTCCTGATATGTACCATCTAAAAATTAATCCTGTGGTGTGCAAGATAAATAAGATGAGTATAAAAATGTGAAAAAAATTGGTGGTCCACAGGAGTATTTTTTTGTCAAAAAACAGGTTGATTATCGTAAAAACAAGCATCAAAACGCCAGAAATCATGTATAAATAGTACAGTTTTTTGAAAATATCGTAGTGATTGTACATGATTTCGGAGTCAATTTTTTGATCTGATGGGCGCACTTTTGAGCCATATTTTTTTTGAAAACCAATGATGCTTTCTACGATTTGGTTGGCGTTGTTATCATTTTTCGATATTTTTGCTTCTTTCAAAGCTTCAAAATAGAGCGGTAAAATAGATTTGGTATAGACAGAATCCATTCCTTTCAAATGATTTTCGTTGAGCTCGAGGGCCGAAATCCATTTGTTATTTTTGTCGTTTGGGATCGGAAATATACGAAGGATGCTTCCACTTAAGGCCGAATAGAGGAGGTTGATTTTTTTGTCTGTTTCTATAAAATCTTTTTGAAATTGATTTTTGACGGTTTCACGCGCAGATTCACCAAGATATGGTACTAATTTATAATTGCCTTTTTGATCAAAAAAGTCAATAAGTGCAGCATATTTTGAATCATTTTTTATTCCAATAATTTTTCGAAGGCTGTCGTTTCCAGTTTTCAAATAAATCAATGGAACGCTATACCAAACTTGTGGAATACGGGTCATAGACAAGAAGACTTGATCGGCATTCATGTCTTTGTAGGTATCGCTTTTGCTTACTTTTCGGAGCAATTCAGATGAAAAAGTATTGATTGGTTTCATTCGACCTTTCTCGTCTTGAATAACCAATCTTCCAAATTTTGCGGCATGATTTTCTGAAACGTTAAAATGGTTGATTAACGAGTCTATTTGTTTTGAGGTAGCAACTTGATGATTATTGCTTTGAGCAAAATTATTTAAACTAAAACATAAAGCAAAAAGCAGTATGATTTTTGATTTTTTGGTTTTGACATTTTCTAATTTTCGTTTTAGATCTGCAAATCGAGAATGTTTTGTAAACATGATCGCCATCAATCCAAAAAACAACATGAAATAGCCTATATAGGTGATTAGCGTGCCCCAAAAATCGTGGTTTACAGAAAGTATAGTTCCTTTTTCATCTGGGTCAAAAGAGGCTTGAAAAAGTCTAAAGCCTTTGTAGTCAAGTATATGATTCATATAAATGCGTGAGTCAAATTTTTTGTCTTTGTCCATTACGGTTACTTTGCTTTCATAGGAGGAATAGCTATT
>JAYTNQ010000488.1:0-6377 GCA_043748255.1 Bacteroidota bacterium | reverse complement strand
TTTTATATTGAAAAAGCCACTATTTTCGTGTAGAATTAAAACTACACATTATACTCTTTTACTGCATCTACGAAGGCTTTGGCGTGATCCACCGGAATATTAGGCAAAATGCCATGACCCAGGTTTACAATATACCGATCTTTTCCAAAGTCGTCAATCATTTGATGCACCATTTTTTTGATTGTTGGGATAGGCGATAGAAGCCGTGATGGGTCAAAATTGCCTTGAAGCGTAATGTTGCCACCGCTCAAATAACGTGCGTTTCGGGGCGAGCAGGTCCAATCTACTCCTAGTGCGCTGGCCTTGCTTTTTCCCATTTCGCCAAGGGCAAACCAGCAGCCTTTTCCAAAAACAATAACGGGGGTTATAGGGGCGAGCGCCTCGATGATTTGATTGATATATTGCCATGAAAATTCTTGATAATCCATTGGCGAAAGCATCCCTCCCCACGAATCAAAAATTTGAATTGCATCACATCCTGCAGCTACTTTTTGTTTCAAATAAAGTATGGTTGTATCTGTTATTTTTTGTAATAAAACGTGCGCTGCTATTGGGTTTGAAAAACAAAAAGCTTTTGCAGCATCAAAGCTTTTGGAACCTTTTCCTTCAACGGCATAACAAAAAATAGTCCACGGTGAGCCAGCAAAACCAATTAATGGCACTTGGTCATTGAGCATTTCTTTAGTCAATTTAATTGCTTCAAAAACATATCCTAATGTTTGCTGCACATCTGGAACTATCACTTTTTCGACATCTTGATTCGTTCGGATTGGATGTGGCAAAAAGGGACCAAAATTTTCTTTCATCAAAACCTCAATACCCATCGCTTGTGGCACGACCAAAATATCCGAAAACAAAATGGCCGCATCTGGTGCAATTCTTCTGATGGGCTGCAGGGTGATTTCGGCAGCCAATTCTGGCGTTTGACAGCGGGTAAAAAAATCATATTTATCACGCAAAGCTATAAATTCTGGTAAATATCGCCCCGCTTGTCTCATCATCCAAACTGGTGGTTGCTTTACAGTTTCGCCTTTTAGAGCACGTAGAAATAAGTCGTTTTTAATCATTTTTTTGTTTTTTTATAAATTATCGAAATTCGTTGATGCACTCCTCAATTAGGTTTTCGATCGTTGAAAAAGCGGCTACAACAATGTTTTTACTATGCTTTTCGACTTCAAGTGCTGTGGTATTGCCGATGCAAAAACACATTTCGCTGTTGATTTTGTTGTCTTTCAAAAAACTTTTTACGCCAGAGGGACTAAAAAACAAAATGGCGTCAAACAATGTTTGAAGTTTTTTTGGCGCAAGCAAAGTTTCATAAATCTGAATTTCGTTTATTGCAATTCCAGCATTTTTAAGCCCTTCAGGAATAGTGTCTTTTCTTAAATTTCCGCTCAAAAAAGTATAACGATAATTATCATAAACCAAAGTAATAATTTGACACAAATCATCGGCATATCCGGTATATGCAATGACGTTAAAACCATTATCTGTCAACAAGTTTTTGGTTTTTAGACCTACACAAAACACATCTTTGGTTTTCATTTCGGCACATTTTGGATGTATCAAAGCACTATATACAGCATTTTGACTACAAAAAATGAGTGCGTCACAAGAATTACTGTCAAAATCAAATGCTTTGTTCTTGATACTGATAAAATCGGCTTCGGTAACTTCAAAATTGGCTTCTATGAGCCTTTTTTTTTGTGCCACCAAAAGGGTTTTGGTTACTAAAATCTTTGGTCTATCGTTTGTCATTTTTTCAAACTTTTTTTGATGTGTTGCATCAATTCCAAACCGCCATTAGAAAGCATTTCTTGTGCCAGATGAAACCCTAATTTTTTCCATTCTTGGATCGGAACAACTTTTTTTATTTCAATTTTTTGCTTGCCATCAATAGATAACAAAACGCCGTCAAAAAAAATTTTGTCTTCACAAAATGTGGCTAATGCTCCTATTGGCGCGGTGCATCCGCCCTCGAGCGTTCGCAAAAATTGCCGTTCAATATAGGTGCAAATATCGGTTTCAAGATGGTTTAATGGCGTCAAAGCTTCTTGACAAAAGGAGTCGTTTTGCATTGCCAAAACCACCATTGCGCCTTGTGCCGGCGCGGGAATCATCCAGTCCAAAACCATAGCGTTTGCATCAAATCCGGGGCTTTTTATGGCAAAGGATTGGGCTTGTGGCTGGTCTGAAATTGATTGATGAAAATTTAATCTTTCTAATCCTGCTGCCGCAAAAATGGCACCTTTCCAATTGTTGTCATTCAGCTTTTGCACACGGGTGTTCACATTGCCTCGCAAATCAACAACTTGGTGATTAGGATATTGGTGTAGCCATTGCGCTTGTCTGCGCAAACTTCCAGTGGCAATAGTGGCAGTTTGTGTCAAAAAATCGAGCTTGTTTTTAAAAATCAGAATATCTTTGTTTGAAGCCCGCTCCAACACTGCTGCTTGAACTATACCAACAGGCAAGACCGTAGGCACGTCTTTCATAGAGTGAACTGCAATATCTATTTCGCCATTGAGCATCGCGATGTCGAGTGTTTTTGTAAAAATCCCTGTGATACCAAGTTCATAAAGTGGTTTGTCTAAAATAAGATCACCCGTCGATTTTACAGGTACAATCTTGGTTTCAAAACCCAAATCCTGCAACATTTTTGCCACGGTGTTGGCCTGCCACAGCGCCAACTCACTTTCGCGTGTACCAATCCTGATGGGTCTGTTTTTGTTAGCCAATCCTGATTTTTTTGCGGTAGTAATCTGCTTTTTTGACATCCTTTATATGCTATCCATAACTTTTTCGAGTTCGGTTTTGGTGGTTTTTGGTTGAAATATTTTTTGAATTAATGCAATGCTTTCGTCCACCATCGTGTCGTCATTTTTGAGATGATTGGCAAAGTGATTTGTAATTTTTTGAATGATGCGATTGCTAATGATTTCGGCCTGTTCTTCGTTGAAATCAACTATCTTTTTTCGTTGATAATCCAATTCTTTTTGTTTGATATGATGCAAATTGGCTTTTAGTGCTTGAATGGTTGGTGCAAATTTTCGCCCTTTCATCCAGCTCAAAAACTCTGTTTTGATATCTTCAATAATCGCCTCGGCAGCCGGTATTTGGCTTTTACGTTTCTCGAGAGTTTCGTCTGTAATTTGAGACAAATCATCAAGATGCACCAAACTAACGTTTGCTATTTGACGCACATTTTCGTTCACGTTTTTTGGGATCGACAAATCTAAAATCAAAAGTGGTTTTTTGAGGTTTAAAATGGCGGCGTCTATCGTTGGGTTTTGTGCTCCAGTCGCTACAACAAGCACGTCTGCTTTTTGAATCTCGAGATGTAAATCTGCATAATCTTTGACAATCAATTGCAGTTTTCCAGCTAGTTTTTCGGCTTTGTTTTTGGTTCTATTAATAAGCGTAATATGCTCATTTTTAGTATGTTTTACTAAATTTTCGCAGGTGTTTCTGCCAATTTTTCCTGTACCAAAAAGCAAAATGTTTTTCTCCCCAATTTGCGTTACATTTTTCATAATGTATTGAACTGATGCAAACGAAACGGATGTTGCGCCCGACGAAATTTCGGTGTCGGTTTTGATTTTTTTGCTCGCCTGAATAACAGCATTTACCAACCGTTCCATAAAAGTGTTCGCCAATCCAATTGATTTTGCCTGCACAAAACTGGTTTTGATTTGAGAAATAATTTCAAAATCGCCCAAAATTTGACTATCAAGACCTGTTCCTACCCTAAATAAATGCGAAATCGCTTCGTGATTTTTATAAATATAAGCCACTTTTTGAAACGCCTCAACACTGCCCAAACTGTTTTCGCAGAGCAACTTTATCAATTGAAATGGGTGTGCTGCAAAACCATATATTTCAGTGCGGTTGCAAGTCGAAGTGACAATCAAACTTTCGATTCCTTCGATTTTTGCCTGCTCCAAAAGGGCTGTTTTGGCATTTTCGTTCAAACTAAATTTGCCACGAACCTCGGCATCGGCTTTTTTATAACTCAAACCAATGGCATAAAAAGTGTGATGTTTTGATAAACTATTTTGATCCATAGATGACTTCCCTAAAAAGTGTCGCAAATTTACGCTAACATTTTGAAAAAAGTATCGCTAAAAGTTCTTTTTGTGTCGCTCTTTGTTTTTTATCAAAAAAGCATAGACTGTTACCGATAAAACTGTAAATTTGCACTAAAATCAATCATTTATATTTTTATTATGTAGAATTATTCTAAATAACGAAAATCGATTCTGCCTTCAAAATTTAAAAAAAATGTCGCTATGGGTTCAGCAGAAGTTACAAAAATCGACGAAAATTTTGTTTTAATTCGTTTTAGCAATGATCAAAATGAAGTTTTCAAAGCCACTCGTCCTATTGATCAAGGCATGATTCAATTTCATTTTGGTATAAAAGGTAAGGCCAAATTTATTTTTAATGAAGGTAGTTATGCCCTTGATTTGCGCGAAGAAAAATCATTATTACTATATAATCCGCAAAAAGAGTTGCCCTTAAATTTAGAATTAGCTCCAAATTCGTGGGTCATTTCTGTGATGGTTTCTATTCAAAAATTTCACGCCCTGTTTTCGAGCGAGTCCAATTATATTTCGTTTTTAAAAACCGAAAATAAGGACAAAAAATATTATAACGAAGGCAATATTAGCCCATCAATGGCCATTGTTTTGAGCCAATTGTTTCATTATAATTTAAATCCATCTATCAAAAATCTATATTATAAAGCCAAAGGATATGAATTATTGAGTCTTTTTTTTAACAGAAATGAAGATCAAAATGCAGAACAGTGCCCGTTTTTGATAGACGAAGACAATGTTTTAAAAATAAGAAAAGCTAAAGATATTATCATTACAAATCTTGCCGAGCCGCCAAGTTTGCATGATTTATCAAACCAAATTGGGCTAAATTTGAAAAAACTTAAAATGGGTTTCAAACAAATTTATGGCGATACCGTTTATGGTTTTTTGTTTGATTATAAAATGGATATTGCCCGAAAATTATTAGATTCTGGTTCATTCAATGTCAACGAAGTGGGTTTGAAAATTGGCTATAGTAGTTCGAGTCATTTTATTGCAGCGTTCAAAAAAAAGTTTGCTACCACACCAAAAAAATATTTATTGTCAAAGAGCAGCAATCTAGAAAATTAGTTTTTGACGATAAACAAAGGAATCGAAATTTTGTGACGCAATTTATCGACTGTTGTACCAAAGATCAAATCTTTCAAGCCAGTATGACCGTGGGTTCCCATGACCAAAATATCAAAGTTGCCGCTATTGATTATTTTTGGAATAACCTTGTTTGGACTTCCAAACCCTAATTTTGTGGATACTCTAAACCCTTTTTGCGAAAGCATATCTTGATATTCTTGAAGTAATTTTTGGTCAACCAAAGTTTCATGATCGTCAATGTCGGCGCCAAAAAACAAGGCTCCTACGGTTTCTACAACATGAATTAAGGTATAATTTGCCTCCAAACCACCGAGTTTTATGGCACTATTCAACGCCATTTCGTCTGCCGATGAAAAATCTACCGCCACCACAATATTTTTTTGATTGTAAGAATTTGATGCAGAAAACTGCAAACCAAAATGGTGCGGAGAATGGTTGTGAATCTCGGTTTTTATTTTGGTAACAAATGGTTTGAAAACAATATAAAGCAATAATATCAAAAAACCAAATGCGGCAGGAACAACCGTAAACCACAGCAAAACAGGATTTTGTGAGGTGATAAGCCAAGATTGAATTTCGTCGAAAACCAATTTTGCATTAAGCGAAACAATAATTAATGCTACCGCCCACGAAGCTATTTTTGTAATTTTTCCTATTTCAAAACCTTTCATTTTGACTGGATCGCTCACAAAATGAATAAGTGGGATAATGGCAAAACCGAGCTGTAAACTTAATATCACTTGGCTCAAAATAAGCAATTTTCCGGTGACGCTTTCGCCAAAAACAGCAATTACAATCACCGCCGGTACAATTGCAATCAATCGTGTGATAATGCGACGTACCCAAGGTTGAATACGCAAATTGAGATAGCCTTCCATGATGATTTGACCCGCCAAAGTGCCCGTAATAGTAGAGCTTTGACCCGCTGCAATAAGCGCTACTGCAAACAAAATGGGTGCCCATTTGCTGCCCAACAGTGGTGCCAAAAGCTGGTGTGCATCTTGAATTTCGGCAACTTCATACAACCCATTTTTATAAAACGTTGCGGCAGCCAAAATCAAGATAGCGGCATTTACAAAAAAAGCCAAATTTAGCGCAATAGTGCTGTCTATCAAGTTGTATTTTAGGGCTTGCTTGATCCCTTTTTGGCTGCGGTCAAACTTGCGAGTTTGCACCAATGACGAGTGC
>JAYTNQ010000487.1:0-2343 GCA_043748255.1 Bacteroidota bacterium | reverse complement strand
ACGCCATTTACGTTTACGCGAAGGCTTTTTGGTTTGTCAAGTAGCAGGCATTGGCTTGCAAAAACTTGTGCCACTTGGCTGGTACCTATTCCAAATGCGATTGTTCCAAATGCGCCATGCGTCGAGGTGTGACTGTCGCCACATACCATTGTCATTCCGGGTTGTGTGATGCCCAGTTCGGGCGCAATGACGTGCACAATCCCTTGATATTCATGACCCAAACCATAGAGTGTAATGTTGTTTTTGGCACAATTGTGGGTCAACATTTCTATTTGCTGCCGCGAAAGTTCGTCTTGGATGGGCAGATGTTGGTTGATTGTTGCTACATTATGGTCGGCGGTTGCTACAATTTGATTGGGTCTAAAAACCGGAATTTGTCTATTTTCTAATTCGGCAAATGCTTGTGGACTTGTTACTTCGTGAATCAAATGCTGATCTATATACAAAACTTGCGGCCCGTTTTCGACGGCTGTAACTACGTGATTATCCCATACTTTATCAAATAAAGTTTTTTTGGTTATACTGCTTGGCATTCGATTTCAATTTTAGAAGTTTTTATTAAAAGGTGTATGTCTTTGTCTGAAACTATTTGTTTTTGATCTGCAAATTTTAAAAATGCTTCATAGACCAAGTCTAATTGAAGTTTGGTCAATTCAAAACCAATTTTTTTGGCACGATAGGCTAGTGCGGCTCTTCCGCTTCGGGCTGTAAGCACAATGGTTGACTCATTGACACCTACTTCGCGAGGGTCGATAATTTCATAAGTTGAGCGGTCTTTTATCATGCCATCTTGGTGAATCCCAGAGCTATGTGCAAATGCGTTTGCGCCCACTATGGCTTTGTTGGGTTGCACAAACATACCCATATTTTCGATCACCAATTGGCTGGTTTCATACAGCATTTTGGAGTTGATATTGGTATTAAGACCCAAATATGGGTGTTGTTTTAAAATCATAACCACCTCTTCGAGGGCGGTGTTTCCGGCACGTTCGCCAATTCCGTTGATGGTACATTCTATTTGTCTTGCACCATTGATAACGCCCGATATTGCGTTTGCGGTAGCCAAACCCAAATCGTTATGACAATGGCAGGACAAAATGGCTTTGTCTATTCCGATGATGTTTTGTGTCAAATATTTAATTTTTGCACCATATTCATCTGGCAAACAGTAGCCTGTGGTATCTGGAATGTTGAGTACCGTTGCGCCTGCTTTGATGGCTTCTGTGCATACAAATGCCAGAAACTCATTATCTGTTCGTCCTGCATCTTCGGCATAAAATTCGACATCATCACAAAAAGTTTTTGCATAAGCAATCGCCTCGGTAGCACGATCCACAATTTGGTCGCGAGACATATTAAATTTATGTTTGATATGCGAATCTGAAGTGCCAATTCCAGTATGAATTCTTGGTTTTTTTGCAAATTTGAGTGCTGCAGCCGCCACGTCAATATCGTTTTTGACAGCACGAGTAAGGGCACAAACCGAGGCGTTTTTGACAATTTTTGAAATTGCTTCAACAGATGCAAAATCACCCGGAGACGAGATTGGAAAACCCCCCTCGATAATATCTACTCCCAAATCGTCTAATTGTTGTGCAATAATTACTTTTTGAGCGGTATTGAGCTTGCAACCAGGTACTTGCTCGCCATCTCGCAAAGTGGTGTCAAATATTTGAATTTTTTTGGCATCCATATAAAGTGGTCGTTTTTTGGTTTTTTTTACGAATTTATAGTTTCCTTTGTATAATTAAAGTCAAATATATTTATATTTACAACGGTAAAACGCAAAAAAAATAGTCTAAATCACTAATTTACAGTTGTTTATTTCAAAAAAATTACGATGTCAAACCAATCAAAAGATAATTTATTTGTATTGATCAAATCGCTATCGAGTTCAGAAAAGCGACAGTTTAAGGTATATGTAAATCGGTTGGGTGTCAATGTTGACGCCAAGTTTTTGCTGCTTTTTAATCTTTTAGACAAAATGACAGAATTTGACGAAAACGATATTTTGAGAAGTAAAATTGTTACCAAATTACAACTTTCCAATCTAAAAGCACATTTGTATAAACAAATTTTGATAAGCCTGCGTTTGAATCCTGTAAATCAAAACGTTAGAATATCAATTAGGGAGCAACTTGATTTTGCTACCATTTTGTACCAAAAAGGATTGTATAAACAAAGTTTAAAAATATTAGACAAAACCAAGATTTTGGCATTAGAAAACGACGAAAAAAACATTGCTTTTGAAATCGTTGAGTTAGAAAAAGTTATTGAATCACAGTATATTACCCGTAGTATTTTTGGTCGAGCTGATGAGTTGGTTTTACAAGCAAAGGCGCT
>JAYTNQ010000486.1:0-6422 GCA_043748255.1 Bacteroidota bacterium | reverse complement strand
TTTACTTCGCCTAAGCCAGAAGATATGCATTTGTTAGAAACTGACCCAAAATCAGTTCGTGCCAATGCTTACGACATGGTTTTGAATGGAAACGAAATAGGCGGAGGTTCTATCAGAATTCATGATAAAAACACACAAGCACTCATGTTTAAATATTTAGGATTTACTGAGGAAGAAGCAAGAAATCAGTTCGGATTCCTAATGGATGCCTTCCAGTTTGGTGCGCCACCACACGGCGGATTGGCTTTTGGATTAGACAGATTGGTCGCCATTTTGGGCGGTCAAGAAACCATACGAGATTTTATTGCCTTTCCAAAAAATAATTCGGGCCGCGATGTGATGATCGACGCTCCGGCAAATATAGACGCCACACAACTCAACGAACTTGGCATTTCGATTGGTCTATAATCCATTTATAAAAAATATTTATAGCTTTGATAACAAATGCTGCTTTGGTCAAATAGTTGTTTAATGCGGTTGTTTTGATTTTATTTGTTAAAATTTATTTTCAATTTCGGCAGCATTCAACATCAAATAGTGCAAATCGGTGTTTTTTATAAAAGGTGATAGCAGCTCACTTCCTGGTCCAAAAAGTGCCAATTCGACATAGTCTGCAGAGTGCTCGCCACTTATCCAACCCACCGAATTGGTTTTGGTTTGCATTTCAGAAAAGGCTTTATAAGGCAATTTTTTGTAGTTGTACAATCCTTCTTCTTTGTGCAAACCGTCATAATAACTCAAAATATTCTTGGCACTTTCAGGATCTATATGCTGTGCATTTGCATATAATACCAATTCTTGCACTTGTGCAACGGAGCTTTGAGCATGAATTTGATTGAGCAACCATTCGTTTGTTTTTTTGTATTTTTGTATCCCGTCAAAATTGTTGCTTGCATTACTGCCATAAATTATGCCTGGATTGGCATTACCGTGGTCTGTCGTAATAATTACGAGTGTTTCTTTATCGATTTTGGCAAAATCTATGGCCACTTTAATAGCTTGGTCAAATGCAATTTGTTCATGAATAAGCGCACCTACATCATTAGAATGTGCCGCCCAATCTACTTTTCCGCCCTCAATTTGAAGTACAAAACCTTTTTTGCTGGTTTTCAACTTATTGATCGCTATTTGGCTCATTTCGGCCAATGTTGGAATCGTTTTTTTTAAAACATCATCTTCATGACAATCAAGCTGATACGGCAAACCGTCTTCATAAAAAACACCCAATATTGGCTTGCTCAAATCTGATTGCAACATTTGGTCTCTGTTTTTTAGCACTTCATATCCTTTTGTTTCAAATTCTGCAAACATATCTCGCTTGTCCTTTCGTTTATTTGGATCAAAAAATTCCAAACCGCCTCCCATCATTACTTCAAAATTAATTTCCAAATATTTTTCGGCAATTTCATCTTGCCCTTTTCTACTTTTACTATTCACACAAAAGCCCGATGGCGTAGCGTGTGTTATGGGCACTGTAGTAACGCAACCCGCCATTTTGCCGGCTTTTTTAAACTTTTGCCAAATAGGCAAATATTCCTCGCCATTAATTCCAACACAAATTGCCCCATTATTGACTTTAAAGCCACTTCCCCATGCCGAACTTGCTGCTGCAGAATCAGTAACAATAGATGATGCCGATGCCGTTTCCATCAGGGCTCTCGAAACACAATTTTCTTGATACAAATCTAGCCAATTTGAACCAATGCCAGTTTTTCTTTTCAAAAAAAGATCCGTCATGCTAAGGGTGCCCAAGCTCATGCCGTCACTTACCAAAAAAATAATGTTTTTTGCTTTTTTATTTTTTACAAAGCCCTCAAAATCAATATTTTTTGCTTTGTTTTCAAACGGGTTTATCAAAGTAGTTCCAACGGCAGCCAATGTAGTGTTTTTGAAAAAATGTCGTCTATTCATTTTATTATTTTTTTACAAATTAAAAACAAATAATGAACATATTTATAATTTTTGATTTTATTTTCGTTAAGATTTTATTCAAAATTAAAAATAAATTTCGGCGCAAAAAAGCCAAAAAAATCTAAGTTGTTGTTATCATTAGGATAGTTTATGTTTTGTGGTTCCAAAAAATTAATTAATCTAATACCATGCCTATAAATTTAGCTATAAATAGAGTTTCAAAATTGTCTGAATCATAATCATTGATACTTTTGAATCAAGTCGAAACAAACTTTCAAAGAAAGAAACATGCGAAAAACCGCCCATTAGATTATGTAAGGCCTCATTAATTTCGATTAATTTACAAAAACTAAATATTGTTTTTTTATTAGGGCGTGCCCCTGACGGGTCGGTCTCCGGCTCCCGCTTTTTGGGCTGGCTGAAAAACGCCAGCCCAAAAGAGCTCCGCCTTTGCCCTCACGCAGCCGTTTTCAAAACACAAATTGAAGAAACCAGACTTTTTAGAGTTCCAAAATTCAAATTTAATAAGCTTGTAATACTTCCAAAAAAAACTTTTTTTTGTAAGAAAAATGTTATTTTTGCAAAAACAATTAAAGGTGTTTTGAAAAACCAAAAATCTAAATTAGCCCCGACGTAGCGGCATCCTTTTTGGATTTTCTTTTTCAGAAAATCCAAAAAGATATAGCGTGCGGCGGGACAACGGGTCTGATAAACGATGAAACGTGCTTCTAAAAATAAAAAAAAAACAAAAAAGAATGAAAATTTATACCAAACGAAGTGTGCAACGCCTTCCAATTTCTATAGATCAAGCTTGGGAATTTTTGTCGTCGCCCAAAAATCTAAAAACTATTACTCCACCATATATGGGTTTTGTGATTTTGTCTGGCGACGAAAAACCAATGTTTCCGGGTCAAATTATTCAATATACTGTCACGCCCGTTTTGGGAATTCGGGCAAAATGGGTGACGGAAATCACGCATGTTTGCGACAAAAAATACTTTGTAGATGAGCAGCGTTTTGGGCCATATTCGTTTTGGCATCACAAGCATTTTTTGACAGAAATTGATGGTGGCGTCGAAATGGAAGACATTATCGACTATAAAATTCCGTTTGGTTGGTTGGGCGAATTGCTGCATCCTATGATTGTAAAGCCAAAATTGGACGAGATCTTTGCCTTTAGAAAAGACAAATTAACGGCGCTTTTTGGCGTATATAATCCCAAATAATATGACAATATTCTGGTTTAGACGTGATTTGAGATTAGACGACAACAAGGGTTTTTTTGAAGCTTTGAAACAAGATAATCTGGTGATGCCGATTTTTATTTTCGACAAAAATATTTTGGACGAGTTGCCACAAAATGATGCTCGTGTGGGTTTTATTCACCAACTATTGACCAAAATGAATCTTGAATT
This sequence comes from Bacteroidota bacterium, assembly GCA_043748255.1. GTDB lineage: Bacteria > Bacteroidota > Bacteroidia > Flavobacteriales > Flavobacteriaceae > Flavobacterium. The sequence goes on along the minus strand of JAYTNQ010000486.1, from coordinate 3,096 downwards.
GGCTGCCATAAATCGCTCTATGGCTGTTTTTTGCGGGCATCCAAAAACAATTTTTGAAAATCTTATTGCTTCGCATCAAATTGACGCCGTTTTTACAAATCATGATTATGAGCCCTATGCCCGAACCCGTGATTTGGAAATTTTGACCCTTTTTGAAACGCATCAAATTGCGTTTGAAACCTTTAAAGATCAGGTTATTTTTGAAAAAAACGAAGTTACCAAAGACGATGGTTTGCCCTATGTGGTTTTTACGCCTTATTCCAAAAAATGGAAAGATAATTTCAAAAAAGAGCCATTAGAAAATTTTGCATCAGAGTTGTGTTTGCACAATATTGCAGCACACAATTATCCTTTTTTGAGCTTGCAAGACATTGGTTTTGAAGAGGCTATCATCAAAATACCAGAATATAATGTGTCTGAAAAATTGATTCAAAATTATGAATCGACACGCAATTTTCCGGCTTTGAGCAAAACCTCGTTGCTTGGAGTACATTTGCGTTTTGGAGCCGTTTCTATCAGAAAAATGGTGGCAAAAGCAATTGCCCAACAAAATGAAACCTTTTGGAACGAATTGATTTGGCGTGAATTTTTTATGCAAATTTTTTGGCATTTTCCACATACCAAAAACTACTGTTTTAGACCAAAATATGAAGCGATTTTGTGGGTTAATAATGAAGATGATTTTGCAAATTGGTGCAATGGTACAACGGGCTATCCCTTTGTTGATGCTGGTATGCGCGAGCTAAATGCTACAGGTCACATGCACAATAGAGTGCGTATGATTGTGGCAAGCTTTTTGTGCAAGCATTTGCTGATAGATTGGCGATGGGGAGAGGCCTATTTTGCTCAAAAATTGTTAGATTATGAGCAGTCGAGCAATGTGGGCAATTGGCAGTGGGCCGCAGGTAGCGGTGTTGATGCAGCTCCTTATTTTAGAATTTTTAATCCGACAGAACAAATCAAAAAATTTGATAAAGATTTGGTCTATATCAAAAAATGGGTTGTAGATTTGCAAGAATTGACTTATCCACAGCCAATTGTTGAACATAAAATGGCACGCGAAAGGTGTTTGAGGGTTTACAAAAACGCTGTGGGAGCCTTGATTTGATTTTTTTTATTTTTGAAATAAGCAAAAATTAAGTTACAATATCGTTGATTTTATTGTATTTTTATCGTTTTTTTTAAACATATTTTTCAACAATTCATGAAAGCAAAAGCATTTGATTTCAAAGTTTTCAAACGTATTATGGTCTATACAAAACCCTATAAATTTAGGTTTAACGGGGTTATTATATGGGCTATTTTGCTCTCCATTTTTTCGGCATTACGACCATATTTGTTGACACAAACTGTTGATACCTATATATTAACCAAAGATTTGCACGGGCTATTTTTGTTTGTTTCATTGATGGTATTTGTATTAATTTTGGAAGTGCTATCGCAATTTTATTTTGTGTTTTGGGCCAATATTTTGGGTCAAGATATCGTAAAGGATATTCGTATCAAATTGTTTGAACATTTGCTTCGTTTTAAAATGAAATATTTTGATCATGCCCCGGTAGGGCAGTTGGTGACACGCTCCGTATCAGACATCGAGTCTATTGCCAAAATTTTTAGCCAAGGTTTGTTTATGATTTTGAGCGATTTGACCAAAATGGTGGTCGTTTTGATCTTTATGTTTTTTATGAATTGGAAACTCACCTGGATTGTGATTGTTGCAATGCCCGTTTTAGTGGTTATAACCCGTGTTTTTCAGCGCAAAATGCAAGTTACTTTTGAAGAAGTTCGCACCCAAATTTCAAACCTAAATACCTTTGTGCAAGAGAGAGTTACGGGAATGAAAATTGTGCAACTCTTTAACAGAGAAGATATTGAGGCCGAAAAATTTAGCGTTATCAATCAAAAACACAACCAAGCTTGGATAAAAACTATTTTGTATAATTCTATTTTTTTTCCAATAGCCGATATTATTTCTTCTTTAACTTTAGGTTGCATTGTTTGGTATGGCGGATTAAAAATTTTGGAAAACGACCATTTTACTACATTTGGACATCTTTTTTCCTATACTATGTATATCGGAATGCTTTTTAATCCTTTGCGACAAATAGCCGACAAATTTAACGAAATGCAAATGGGAATGATTGCAGCAAATAGGGTTTTTGATATTTTGGACGCCAATATAGAAGTTCAAACTGAAGGCAAAATCGAGGCACCTCGCTTTGATGGTGAAATCAATTTTGAAGATGTTCATTTTGGTTATCTTACAAATGAACCCGTAATAAAAGGGATTAATCTTCACATAAAAGCAGGTCAAACCGTTGCTATTGTTGGTGCTACGGGTGCAGGAAAATCAACTATAATCAACTTATTAAATAGGTTTTATGAAATTCAAAGCGGCAAAATCTTGATAGACAATCAAAACATAAACAACTATACTTTGCATTCCCTGCGATCACAAATTGCGGTGGTATTGCAAGATGTTTTTTTGTTTTCGGATACTATTTTGAACAATATCACGCTTCACAACAAACAGATTACCGAGGCAGACGTGATTGTTGCCGCCAAAAAAATTGGAGTTCACGATTTTATTATGAGTTTGCCAGATAACTATCATTATAATGTAAAAGAAAGAGGCGCAACAATATCTTCTGGACAACGACAATTAATCGCATTTTTGCGCGCTTATATGTGCCACCCAAGCATCCTTATTCTTGACGAAGCCACCTCGTCTATAGACACTTATTCTGAAGAAATGATTCAAAAAGCAACGCTCACAATTACAAAAGAAAGCACATCAATTGTCATTGCACACCGTCTTGCAACTATCGTAAACGCAGACAAAATTGTGGTTATGGATCAAGGTTTGATTGTAGAACAAGGCACACATTTTGAATTATTAAACAATAACAAAGGTTTTTATAAAAAACTCTACGACGCACAGTTTTTAGAAAAAGACCTCGATTTGAAAGCTTAAAAGTTTTTCATTTTAGGGTATTACATTTTTATAATTTTACCTTTTTTAGAAAACGACGCAGTTTTTAATTCATAAAAATACAAACCCGAAGCCCAATTGTTTGTATCAATAGCTTGTTTATT
>JAYTNQ010000485.1:0-2359 GCA_043748255.1 Bacteroidota bacterium | reverse complement strand
TTTTAAGTTTGTTCACAAAATAAATGGAGTATGAATCAACCTTTAGCTTACGTTCATCCGGGAGCAAAAATTGCAAAGAATGTGGTCATAGAGCCATTCACAACAATTCATAACAACGTAGTGATTGGCGACGGAACTTGGATCGGCTCGAATGTCACGATCATGGAAGGTGCAAGAATTGGCAAAAATTGTAATATTTTTCCGGGTGCCGTGATTTCTGCTATCCCACAAGATTTGAAATTTGGTGGCGAAGATTCGCTTGCTGTGATTGGCGACAACTGCACAATCCGCGAGTGCGTGACCATCAATCGAGGCACGGTTGCCTCTGGACAAACCACTTTGGGCAACAACTGTTTGATCATGGCAACAGCGCATATCGCACACGATTGTCATATTGGCGATAATGCCATTATTGTAAATGGAGTTGCACTTGCAGGCCACGTAACGGTTGGGAAATATGCCATTATTGGAGGTCTTGCAGCCATTCATCAATTTATTCACATTGGTGATCACGCCATGATTTCGGGTGGATCATTGGTTAGAAAAGATGTACCGCCATTTACAAAAGCCGCCAAAGAACCGCTTTCGTATGTTGGTATCAACTCGGTTGGATTGAGAAGACGTGGATTTTCTACCGAAAAAATTAGAGAAATACAAGAAATTTACCGCATTTTATATCAAAAAAACTACAATACATCACAAGCAATGGGCATAATAGAAGCCGAAATGGAAGCTACAAATGAGCGTGACGAAATTTTAGATTTTATCAAAAACTCTTCACGTGGCATCATGAAAGGCTATACCGGAGCCTAAATTATTAAAAAAAACAGAAATATTTTCAAACTATAAAAATTAAAAATGGCATCAACATCAGACATCAAAAACGGATTGTGTATCAAATATAACAACGATATTTATAAAATCATCGAATTTTTGCACGTAAAACCCGGCAAAGGACCAGCATTTGTGCGCACAAAACTAAAAAGTTTGAGCAACGGAAAAGTTTTAGACAACACCTTTTCTGCAGGTCACAAAATTGAAGAAGTGCGTGTTGAAAACCATAAATTTCAATATTTGTATCCCGAAGGTGATTTGTATCATTTTATGAATGTAGAATCTTTTGAACAAATTTCTTTAAACAAAAACATTCTTGATTCGCCAGATTTGCTCAAAGAAGGCGAAAATGTGATGATTGCAATCAACACCGAAACTGATTTGCCCTTGTCTGTAGATATGCCATCATCTGTTGTTTTGCTAGTAACTTATTCTGAACCAGGGGTTAAAGGAAACACATCTACTAATGCTACCAAATCTGCCACTGTAGAAACAGGAGCTACCGTAAACGTGCCACTTTTTATCAATGAAGGCGATAAAATCAAAATCGAAACCATAACTCGAGCTTATATGGAGCGAGTAAAAGATTAATTTTTTATAAAATGAAATTTCAATTCCCACAAAACCTACATCAAATCTCCCAAATTATTGATTGTCAGTATATTGGAGATAAAGATTTTGAGGTTTTGGGTATGAATGAAATTCATGTAGTAGAAGCCGGAGATATTGTTTTTGTAGATCATCCAAAATATTACGAAAAAGCATTAGCATCAAACGCGACTATCATTTTAATCAACAAAAAAGTAATTTGTCCAGAGGGCAAAGCATTACTTATTTCTGACGATCCATTTAGAGATTTCAACAAATTAGCCCAGCATTTCAGACCATTTCAACCCTCAAACGTTGCGATTGCTGCTTCTGCAAAAATAGGAAAAAACACGATTATACAGCCCAATTGTTTTATTGGAAATCATGTTGTGATTGGCGATAATTGTCAAATTCATTCTAATGTTTCCATTTATGACAACTGTCAGATTGGCAATAATGTAATAGTTCATGCAGGATCCATTTTGGGAGCGTCGGCATTTTATTACAAAAATCGCCCTGAAGGTTTTGATCAATTACAATCTTGTGGTCGTGTTGTAGTTCAAAATAATGTAGATATCGGAGCACTTTGTACCATAGATCGAGGTGTAACCGGTGATACTGTTATTGGCGAAGGCAGCAAAATTGATAATCAAGTTCACATAGGGCATGACACCCGAATAGGAAAAAAATGCTTGATAGCAGCACAAACAGGTATTGCCGGCTGTGTGATTATCGAAGATGAGGTAACACTTTGGGGACAAGTAGGCACCACAAGCGGCATCACAATTGGCACAAAAGCAGTTATTTTGGGTCAAACGGGTGTAACAAAATCTGTAGAAGGAGGCAAATCCTATTTTGGAACACCTATTGAAGAATCTCGTGAAAAGCTAAAACAGCTTGCTCATATCAAAAAAATTCCCGAAATATTACAAAAAAT
>JAYTNQ010000484.1:0-2362 GCA_043748255.1 Bacteroidota bacterium | reverse complement strand
GTGATTTCAAACTTTACATAAAATCCTAAACGCTTTGCATATTCGTCAATCATAAACTGCAAATTGGTTTGATCTGTTTTTCCGATAGCAATTAATCTAATGTTCATAATTATTCAAATAGTGTTTTCATGGTTTGCATTTTTTGAACAGTTTCTGCCCACTCATTTTCTGCAATACTATATTTTGTGATTCCGCCTCCCGCAAAAAAATGTACTTTTTCAAATTGATTATTATTGTTTTTTTCAAATTTCATGCACCGTAAATTTACAAATAAGTTTGTTTCTAAATTTCTAAACTTGCTGTTTAATTCGCCCAAATATCCCGCATAATATTCACGTTCAAAATTTTCGTTTTCGGATATAAATTTTTGAGCTGCGGTTTTTGGAAACCCACAAACTGCTGGAGTAGGATGTAAGGATTTAATGATTTTTTTTAAATTATAATCGCTTTTCAATTTGCCTTCAATTTTTGTTTTAAGGTGCAAAACTTCCCCTGACCGAACTGTTATTGGACCAGAAACCATAGTGTTTGTTAATTCTGAAGTTATTTGATTTATGATAAAATCAGTAACAATTTGTTGTTCATCTTGTTCTTTTTTTTGCCAAAAAACCGACGATTTTTCATGATATACTTGGGTTCCTGCAAGTGAAACGGTTTCAAATATGTTGTTCTTAATTTTTAATAATTGTTCAAAAAAAGCACCCATCCATAAGCCAATTTTGGGATGGTAAACATAATAACAAAAGGCATTTTTATGGTTTTCAACCATTTTTTGAAATAGAAAATTCAAATCAAGATTTCCACATTCTTGTATTTCTTTTCGAGCTATTACAACTTTTTCAAATTGTTTGTTTTTGATGGCTTCAATTCCCTTTTGAATCAATTTCAAATGATTTGCTTTGTTTTCAATTCCACCAGAAATTTTGTTGAAAGCTATACTTTCGTTGACTTCAAAATCAAATGTTTCAACTAAAATTTCGCATTGATCTTCTGGAAATATTACGATTTTTTCGCCCTCAAATGGGGCAAATATAAAGCCGCTTTCTTCAAATGTTTTTGTATAACACAAATTATTATTTTTCTGAAAAAAACCAATTAACTCATTTTCATTGGGTTTTTTGTAAACCACAAATGGCAAACTTTGATCCAATTGATTTTTTATTTTTTCGAAAATTTGCATGAAATTCGTTTTTTAGCGTTGCAATACTATATTGGTTAATTTGCATAGTGATATCAGATTTTCATCTTCATCTGTAATTTTAATTTCCCACAAATGTATTGTTTTTCCTTTGTGAATTATTCTTGCTGTACCATATACAAATCCATCTTTTTTGCTTTTCAGATGATTTGCTGAAATTTCTATCCCTCGAACTTCTTGGGTTTTGGTGTCAATAAATAGCATCGAAGCAGCACTTCCAACGCTTTCTGCTAGAGCAACGCTTGCGCCTCCGTGTAATAATCCCATGGGTTGATGCACTGCTTGATTTACGGGCATTTTTGCTACCAAAAAGTCTTTGCCAACATCAATATATTCAATATTTAGGGTTTGCATCAAAGTGTTTTTTGACACTTCATTGCAACGTTCCAATATTTTTTCTTTGTCAAAATCCATTTTAAATTTTTTACAAATCTAATCATTTTTCATCAAAAAAAAATCCTGATTTACATCAGGATTTTTTTAAATTTGAAAAAAAATTATGCTTGTTCGGCTACAATTTCATAAGGCAATTCTATAATTATATCTCTGTGCAAACGTACGGTTGCGGCATATTTTCCGGTACGTTTTACGATGCCACTTTTGATAAATTTTCTATCTATTGATTGTCCTGCGGTTTCTAAAGCCTGAGCAATATCGATGTTTGTGATCGATCCAAAAAGTTTTTCACCACCTGCTTTTGCAGAAATTTTGATTTCAATTGCTTTCAAAATTTCGGCTAATGCTTTAGCATCGCTTACAACTTTGGCTTCTTTGTGTGCTTTTTGTTTTAAGTTTTCGGCCAACACTTTTTTGGCAGACGGTGTTGCTAAATGTGCGTGTCCTTGCGGAATTAGAAAGTTACGACCATATCCATTTTTTACAGATACAACATCGTCTTTAAACCCCAAATTTTGTACGTCTTTTTTAAGTATAAGTTCCATAGTTTTGCTTCTTTATTATTTTAGTAAATCGGCCACATACGGCATTAATGCTAAGTGTCTGGCGCGTTTTACGGCTACAGAAACTTTTCTTTGGTACTTTAATGAAGTTCCAGTAAGACGACGTGGCAAAATTTTGCCTTGCTCGTTTACGAATTTCAATAAAAAATCGGCGTCTTTATAATCAATATATTTGATTCCTGATTTTTTAAAACGACAATATTTT
>JAYTNQ010000483.1:0-6469 GCA_043748255.1 Bacteroidota bacterium | reverse complement strand
TCAAAAACAATGGAATAATAACACAAAATGGTACTTTTTATATCGCACATTCTTTATTTTGTGATCGAAAAAATTTAGACAAGAACCTCCAAAAATTTTTACCAAAGTTGTCTTATTTTTTTAAGAATAATAAACTCAAAATGAACGGAAAGCCATTTTTGATAACAGAAAATTGGGGTGCAGATAGTTTGAAAATAAAAATTTGTGGTCCTTTGCGTGACAGCATTTTTATTGCTAATCCTAGTGATATGAGTGTAGGTTTTTTAAATTCTATTTCGGGTTATAAATCAACTTTAAAAGGTGATTATTCTCATTTTCAAACGGCTATAAATCAATCTAAATTGGCCATGAAAACCAATGGTATTGTCCCAAAAAATGAAAATACGTTGTATTATATTTTTGCTAAAAGTATTTTTGATACCAAGCGACCATCCCTTTGGGAAACTTCAATTTTGATTCCTGTAACCATAAACAAAGAGTTGGTAAATTAATCCAAATTTTAAAATCTTAAATTTATATTTTTTTTTTGTATAAAAAAGTAATTTTCACAAAATAATAACTAATTTAGTGGCCTATTTATAACTAATTCAGTATATTATGAAAAAACTTACTTTTGTCCTGCTTGCTTTTTTGATAGGCAACCTGACTGTATTTTCGCAAGTTCAGGTTGGATCTGGAAATAACACAACACAAAAAGTACCTTATCAACCCTTTTTTGGGTTTTCTTATGGTCAAAGTATTTATTTGGCGTCAGAAATTAATGCTTCTGGTGCTATAACAGCCATAAAGTGGTACTATAATGGTAATTTGGGTATGCCAAATAGCCAACAATTGGTGGTTTATTTGGGAACAACCACCAAAACCAGTTTTTCATCAAGTTCAGATTGGGAGGTATCAACAAATCTTACAGAGGTTTATTCTGGTGGAGTTCCCGCAACTTCTCCAGGATGGTTAACTATCACTTTGTCAACACCATTTGTATATGACGGTATTAGTAATTTGATTGTTGCTGCAGATGAAAACCAACCTAATTTTGACTCTTCAACTGACACTTTCAGGAATACATTTGTTGGAAATAACCGGTCATTATGTTTTTATAACGATAATGTAAACCCTGATATTAATTTTCCTCCAACGGCAAATTATTCATCGGGGTATATTCCAAATATTATTTTTGAGGGTTTGACACAGGCTTGTTCGATGCCGCTATATTTGGCAGCCTCTAATATTACAACAAATTCAGCCACTTTAAGTTGGCAAAATGTGGGTGTTTCGGCCGGAGGAACCGAATATATATTGAGCGATACTCCTATTGTTATTGATGGATCGTCGAATCCTACAGGCACAATTCCTACAGGAAATAGTTTAGATTTAACAATGCTTTTACCACAAACGACTTACTATTATGCAATTAGAAACGTTTGTGATACGGCTGAAGTAAGCACTTGGACAGGTGTCGAATTGTTTACAACAGATTGTGTGGCGGTTTCATATTTTAATGAAAATTTTGACGCTGTTTCAACTCCAAACCTGCCTTCGTGTTGGTCAAAAATATTGCGTGGACCAACAATTTCATCTTTTGCCTTTGTTGAAACACAATCTGGAAATAATGTACATTCCAGCCCCAATTCGGTTTCGTTATATAATTCGAATTCAGATACTGCAGGCAATGACGATGTGATTTTGGTTTCGCCAAATCTTTCGACATTGGGATTGGGAACTTATAAAATTAAATTTTATGGAAAAAACGCAAGTACACTTCAAATAGGGACTTTAAGTGACAATTCAAATAACGCAATCTTTTCGCTGGTCGAAACTATTTTTGTTACAGATACTGCTACCGAATATGCGGTTAATTTTACCAATCCATCTACTGATCAATATATAGGTTTTAGAAACGCTTCTGGTTTTTATACATCGATTATTTTGGATGATATTAGATGGGAGATTGCTCCAACCTGTCCTGACGTAACACAAATCACAGTTCCAGAAATTTCAACTTCAGGTGCTACAGTAAATTGGACTTCAAATGGAAGTGAAACAATGTGGGATGTAGTTGTAGGAAATGAATCTGCAATAGATCCAAATTTGTTAATACCTCAAAGCACTTCAACGGCAAGTATCTCGCTTTCGGGTTTGTTGGATGCTACCAAATATCAAGTTTGGGTTCGTTCTGTTTGTGCAAATAATGATCTTGGGGCTTGGATTGGACCAATCGCTTTCAAAACAGATTGTTTGGCAATTGCATCGATTTCAGAAAATTTTGATTCAGTAATAGTGCCAGAATTGCCAGATTGTTGGTCAAAAATAATGCGTGGCTATACACTTTCACAGTATGCCAACATTGAAACAAATAATTTTTCAAATGGACATTCTGCACCCAATTCAGTAAGTTTATACAATTCGAGTTCAAATACAGGTCCAATGGGCGATGATATTATCTTGGTTTCGCCAAATCTATCTACCTTATCTTTAGGAACTTATAGATTGAAATTTTTTGCCAAAAATGAAGGTTCACTTGAAATTGGAACCGTAGATACAAACACAAATCAGGCTGTTTTTAGTTTATTTGAAACAATTGCTACTACCATTAATGCTACCGAATTTACCATAGATTTTACTCCATATACCGGTACAGACAAGTATTTTGCGATTAGAATGAATACGCCAAATATATACACAACTATAACAATTGATGACATTAGATGGGAAATTGCACCAACCTGCCCAGATGTAACTTTTATTAATGTGCCAACTGTTAATACAAATACAGCAACAATTGAATGGACTTCAAACGGATCCGAACTTTTGTGGGATGTTGCTTATGGATCGGATCTAAATACAGATCCAAACTTGGCAACGATTCAACAAGTAAATAGCCCAACGGCTAATATTTTGGGCCTCATAGACAACACAAAATACAAAGTTTGGGTGCGTTCTGTTTGTGCAAACAATGACAATGGAGCTTGGATTGGACCAGTTGGGTTTGTAACGGCCTGTTTGCCTACAACTGCTTTTAATGAAAATTTTGATAATATATCAACACCAGATTTACCAAATTGCTGGACAAAAATATTAAGAGGAGCAACCATATCTCAATGGGCTGGAATTCAAACAACTGCCTATCCATTGGTCAATTCGTTGCCCAATACGGTTCAAATGTATAATGACAACTCAAACACTTCAACAGGTGGAGATGATATTATACTGGTATCACCAAGTTTGTCAACCCTTTCATTAGGAACCTATCGATTAAAATTTTTTAATAAATATGCTGGTTCGGTAGAAGTTGGCACTTTAGATTCAAATACCAACACTGCCGTATTCACACCAATTCAAGATGTTGTATTGGTAGATGGTATTGCACAATATGCCGTAGATTTTACTTCATATACCGGCACCGATACTTATATTGGAATAAGAATGAGCACCGCTATCCAATATACTACTTTGCAATTAGACGATTTCAAATGGGAGATTGCGCCATTATGTCCGGATATTTCGCAAATTATGGTTTCCAATATTTCTACATCTACAGCCGATATCAACTGGACAGCTGGAGGATCTGAACAAAATTGGCAAGTTGTATATGCCTTGACCACTGAAACAAATCCAGATGCAGTAGCAAATCCAATTTCAACAGCTACAAATTCTACCACAATTTCAGGATTAATAGACGAAACCTCATATCATGTATGGGTTCGATCAGTTTGTGGGTCAAATTATGGAATTTGGGTTGGCCCAATAGTAGTAAAAACCCTTTGTAATGCCACTACAATCCCCTATTCTCAAAATTTTGAAAACGCCATTTTCCCAGAAATTCCAGATTGTACAAGTTATACAAATGATGGAACGGGTACACACGTATGGAACACAAGTGATGTTTCTTTATATGGATTTAACTCCAGAGTACTACAATATAAATGGGACTTTGCCAATGCAGCAAACACCTGGTTTTTTACACGAGGATTAAATTTGACACAAGGTCAAAACTATACCATTTCATACAAATACGGCAATAGCTCGGTCTCTCTTTATACCGAAAAACTAAAAGTAATGTATGGCACTGGGGCAGATTCTGGATCAATGACCGAATTATTAGCAGATTATCCCACAATAAATGGTGCTGCTGCAACCGCTGCATCGATTGATTTCACTGCACCCACTTCTGGAACATATTTTTTTGGTTTTAATGCCTACTCATTGGCAAATCAAGATTATTTATATATTGATGATATTCTTATAGACATAGCATTATCAACCAATCAAAACAGTTTTTCACAATTGAGATATTTTCCAAATCCCGTAAAAAATGAGTTGACTATTTCAAACATAAACAAAATTGAAAAAGTATCACTCTATAACCTTTTAGGACAAAAAGTATTGGAACAATTTGGATTTCAAAACACCATGTATCTAAATGTTGCAAACCTACCGAGTGGTCATTATTTGGCAACGATAGTTTCAGAAAATCAATCTAAAACTATTAAAATTGTTAAGAAATAACACATCTAATGTAATACCAAATAATATTTTAAAGTAAAATTAAAAGCCTTCTAAAATCCAAGAAGGCTTTTTTTTTACCGAAGCCAGCAAAAAATCACATAATTAAATTTCAAATCCCTAAATTTGTTGGCGTTTTGAAATTCATTACCATTACCATAAAATTATAAAATGAAAATAGCGGCCGAAATAAAAAAAATATCGAGTTTCCAACACCTCGAATTATTAGCAAACCAAGTAGTTGAAGGCTTTATATCCGGTATGCACAAAAGTCCATTTCATGGATTTTCGGCAGAGTTTGCAGAGCACAAAGTCTATAACATGGGCGAAAGCACCAAGCATATCGACTGGAAACTCTTTGCCAAAACTGACCGTTTATATACAAAACGCTATGAAGAAGAAACCAATATGAGGTGCCACCTTATCATAGACAACTCCTCGTCGATGCACTATCCAAAAATTCAAGAAAGTCAATCTTTTTTTGAAAATAAAATAGGATTCTCAGTTTTAGCCTCTGCCGTACTGATGAATTTGCTCAAAAAACAACGAGATGCAGTAGGACTAAGTATATACTCCAGCACCTATGAATATTATGCTCCCGAAAAAGGAAGCGATCGCCATCACAGAATGCTTTTAGACCAATTAGAACAATTATTGACCCCAACGGTACAGCCAAAAAAAACAGATACCATAACATTTTTGCATCAAATTGCCGAAAAAATGCACCGACGATCCATGATAGTGCTTTTTACAGATATGTTTCAAGCAGATAATGAGCAAGCCCTATTTGACGCCTTGCAACACCTCAAACACAACAAACATAAAGTAGTTCTGTTTCACGTTTTGGATCAAAAAACCGAATTACAATTCGATTTTGACAATGCCCCACGCAAGTTTATCGATCTTGAAACTGGAGATGAAGTCAATATATATGCCAACAATGTCAAAGCCGAATACGAAAAACAAACCGCCGAATACTTCAAAAGACTCTCCTTAACCTGTATTCAAAACAAAATAAAATACGTTCCTGTTAGCGTTGGCGATAATTTCGAGAAAATTTTGACAACCTATTTAGTTGAAAAACAAACTTTTGGATAATTAAAAATATATTTACGCAAAATTTTCAATAAAGTTCTTGCAAAAACAAAAAACAATCTTATATTTGCACTCGCAATTAGCGCAGGTTTGGTAGTTCAGTTGGTTAGAATACATGCCTGTCACGCATGGGGTCGCGGGTTCGAGTCCCGTCCAGACCGCTACATTGAGCAAGTCACGTTTCGGCGTGACTTTTTTTGCTCAAAATAGTCTGAAAATAGTTGTGTGTTACGCCACTTGCGTAGCAGGTTTAGTAGTTAAACCAATGAAAAGCTTTCCCGAATTCGGGATGGCTTTTTTGATTTTGAAGCAAATCAAAAAAAGTTTTTAATAAAATAAGCACAAAAAATCGCTTGTTTTTTTTTGGCGCACACCACCCGTATATCACACTACCCGTCCCGCTGCACGCTATATCTTTTTTTGGTTTTTTTCAAAAACCAAAAAAAGGATGCCGCTACATCGGGGCGATTTTAGACCAATTGGGTTTTTAAAACTCCAAAATTTTGATAAATATCTCGTCGCTACCGAGCAGCCGGAGTTTATTATGGACTATATTTTTTGTCGTTATTCGATGATTGCAATTCATTGTTGGCTTTTCTAGGTCGAGGAAAGGCTGGCTTTTGGCAGAAAATTTTATTTATTGGTCTCGTGTCGCAGTTCTTCAATTCTTTCAATAGACAAACTTGTTAGTTTAGAAATTAATTCATTTGTCAGTCCTTCTTTAATTCCTGTTTTTGCAATTTCTATTGAATTTTTTAACTTTTCATCTTCCCTCACCTTAAACTCCGCCTCACTTTTTAATGAAAAAATCTCGCTTGCTTTTAAACTCAAACTGTCCATGTAACGATTATAGCCATATTGTTCCTCTTTT
>JAYTNQ010000482.1:0-16003 GCA_043748255.1 Bacteroidota bacterium | reverse complement strand
ATAAAAGATTGTGTTGTTTTTTCAAAATTTTTGCAAAACTCATCTGTAATACAAAATAATTCAGTAATTTTATCAAAGCAAATCATAAGGCAAAATGTTAGTTAAATATTTAGTTTTCAACGCATTAAATATACTAACTTTTGTCTTTTTATCCAAATATATTGGTGATTTTTTTTCTTAATTTATTAATCGAACTCAGGTCATAGAGATGATAAAATTGACGGTTCCGTTCAACCGGAGTTTACCTCATGGACAATATTTTTTGTCGGTATTCGATGATTGCAATTCATTGTTGGGTTTTCAGGGTTAAGGAAACTATAGCTTTTGCTGGAAGTGATTATTCTTCTACTTTATAGTCAATTTTCAAAGTATTTGGATTAAAATTTTTGAAAAATAAATGTCCATTAGCTGGAACTTTAATTGTCATAGTTTCTCCTGCTTGCAACGATGGAGATACCCACTTTTCGTTACCAATGATTGATACTTTATAAACTTCGCAAGATTGTGTTGGAGATGAATTTGAAAGTGTCACAGAAAAACTCGGATGAGTTATTCCTTTCCAAATACGAAATTCGCCTTTCATTGGCAACTCAATTGAGCCAGTTTTTGGTTCAATATTCGCCATAGTTCCTGTTGTTTTGCAAGAAATGCTAATAGTCATAATTGCTAAAAGCCCGATTACTAATTGTTTCATTTTTTTCATTTTTAAATTATAAACTTTGTCCGAATGCTTGTATGAATTCATAGAGTTGCCAAGTTGAGTAGTTGTTTACCATATATTGCTTATTTGAGTCAGTTCCTAAACGAATTATGATAACTTTATTGATGGGGTTTATATAAATTATTTGTCCCCGAAATCCTTGTGCATAAAAATCACCTTTTATTTCTGGCACAACAAAATAGTTACCTCGAACCGATTTTCTTGCATTGCCTGTAAAAGTATGGGATTTTTTATATGTTGAAGCTTCTATTGAATCCTTAAACATTAGAAAGTTATCACCAACTCCCCACCATTGATTGTGGTAACTCATAAAACCATTGGCTTGTTTATAAAATGCTTCTTTGCTTGTTGATGATACTACCCACTCTTTTGATACTATTTGCTTTCCATTCCAGCTTCCTTGATTTAAAATCAAGCGTCCAAACTTAGCAAAATCAAGCGGTATGGCATTTAGACAGCAAGAAGCTTTTATGTTATTATGCTTGTAGCTATCAATATTCCAAGTTGCATTACTTTCCATTTGTAGTGGTCTCCAAAGTTGCTCTTGCATAAAGTCGTTAATCTTAACTCCTGTGCTTCTTTCTATAACAATTCTTAAAAGTTGAGTATTAATACTAGTGTATTCAAAATTTTTATTGGGGTCTTTCTTTATTTTTAAATTAGCAATAAGTGAATTAATATTATTACCGTATTGAAGTTTTGCCATTTTGCTAAACGGGTTCGTGTAATATTCTCTAAAATCGACACCTGACCTCATATCGAGTATGTTTTGAATTGTGATATTGGCAAATCGGCTATCATTTTTAAGTAATTCGGGAATATAATTTGTTATTGGTTCTGATGTACTTTTTACCTTTCCTTGATCAATAGCAATACCTAATAAAACCGAAACAAAAGATTTGGCTACAGACCAAGAGGTTTGTAATTGAGAACTTTCATGGCCATTAAAATATTTTTCATAAATAATAGTATCGTTTTTAATTACAATAAATGAGTTAGTGTTAGAATTAACTAATGAACTGTCAAGATATGCTTGTACATTATAATCTAACTTTTTTGTAAAATAGAAAGATGTTTGGTCTTTTTGTATTGATAATGAAGGTGCATTAGGATTTACTTTCACACCTGGTTTACCATTCTTAATTGCTTTTAATGAATAACAGCCTGATAATGTAATGATTATTAGTAATAAAATTGAGATGTTAATTTTGTTGTTCATTGTTTTTTTTTCAAAATTACTTTAAAAAATTGAACTGCAAGTATCAAAATATAATTTGAGACTAATTTCAATTTATTCATATATTGCATGAAGTTATTGAGTTGTCCTGTTTCGTCAAAATAACGCACACCTTGTAAACACACACAACAATCTTCGCATTTCATCTATTTTCGGGCAGATGTGCAAAAGTTTGCTGATTTTATTACTACAAATATATGCTTTGTTTTAAAATTATTTGATCAATTTTTCAATTTTTTTGCTATGATGCTGACTAATTGGTTTTTGATGAAATTCCTGCATCCCGACAAACTAAAAGCCTCCAACAAATAACTTCTTAAAAACCCAATAAGTCTATAATCGCCCCGATGTAGCGGCATCCTTTTTGGATTTTCTTTTTCAGAAAATCCAAAAAGATATAGCGTGCAGCGGGACGGGTGCTGTGCTGGGACTGATGCTGTGCGCCAAAAAAAGAAAAAAAAGCTGCTTGTTTTTGGGTTTATTGTTTGTATTATGTTTAACTAACAAAAAAAATCCGAAAATTGCTTTTCGGATTTATTGCTTTTATGGTGTTTTGTTATTTTAGATTTTTGAGGGATTCTGTTGCATAAACGTTTACGGGGTCTAATTCTACTGTCTTTGTCCACATTTCTTTGGCTTTTATTTTGTCTGTGTTTACAAAAAATGCTCCCATATTGTTGTAGGCTTCAATAAATTTGGCTTTGTTTTTTGTCATTTCGTCTGGTCCTTTTGTGGTTACGATGTTGATATAATCTTGGTAGGATTTTGTCATGGCCTCGTCATTTTCCATGTTGTTGTAGATTCTGGCTTTGAACAGGTGTGCGTCTTGTGCGTTTGGGCTTATGGCAATCACGTTTGAGAAGGCGGTTTCGGCTTTTTGGAGTGCGATAGCGTCTGGTTTTGTCTTGTCGTAACCGTAATAAAGGGAGTATCCGAGGTAGAAATTATCCATAAGATAATTTTTCTGGTCTTTGTTTGCGGTTGCCAATTCAAATATGCAGGCTGCTTCGGTATAGCATTTTTGTTTGAACAGGGTGCTTCCGAGTGCATTGAGGTCTTCGGTGAGTTTTGGTTCTAATTCGATTGCTTTTTTAAGGTTTACAACTGCGGCATCAAATGCGGTTGGGTCTGTTATTTTGCCATCTACTCCGGTTGCCTTTTTGATTTTGGCAAGACCTAAAAACGAGTAATCACGTGCAATTTTTTTGGTTGTTGGGTTGTTAATAAATTCTTCTAATGACTTGATTGCCAATTCATTATTTCCATTTTGAAAGGCTGCATATCCCAAATACCTCATGATTCTTGGGTTTACTTTGTCTAATTGTTTCATTTGATTGGCTTCAACTTCTAATGCTTTGTAATCTCGGGCAAGCACTAAAAAGTCTGCGTGACGCATTCTTGAATTTAAGGAATAATCTGTCAAAGTCATATATTTTTCATAAAAGCCTAACGCTTTTTGTATGTATTCCATATATTTTGCTGGTTCACGGTTTGCCCATAGATAAAAGGTTTCTGCCAATTCGCGATATACTGGTCCATATTTTGGGTCTGTTGCGATGACGTTGTTGTATTCTTTTTCGGCTATGTCAAAGGATCCAGCTCCTTTTAGTAATACGCCTAATTGCATTTTGGCGCGCAACAAAGAGTTGTCTGCTTGATAAGCTGAACGGTATGAGGTGTAGGCTTCATTTTGGTTTTTGTCACCATAAAAAGCGTTTCCAAAAGCCAAATTTACTTGTGCGTCTGTTGGATTTGCAGATTTGGCACGATTTAAGACGTTTATGGCTGCTTTAAAATCTGGTTTGTTGCATTTCATGTATGCTTCGGCAATATATACAAACTCTTGTGTGTCTTTTTTACGAATGTCTTTCATAGCGGCTCCAAAATTGCTTAATGCTGCTGCGGAATTGCCATTGTCTAAATCCATTTGCCCTAACCCAATATAGTTGAGATTTGCAAATTCTTTGGTAGTTAATCCTTTTTGAAAATATATTTTTGCAGAATCGTTCAAACTTTGATTCAAATAAATGTTTCCTAACAAAAATGGTGCTTCGCCATTTGTGGGTTTTGCTTGCATAAAAGCTTTCAGCAATGACTTGGCTTTTTCAAATTGTTCGGCATCTATAGCTTTTTTTGAAGCGTCAAGGTCTTGTGCAAAAGTAAAACTTGTAGCTCCTAATAAGGCAATTGTAAAAATTTTGAATTGGTTCATGGTTTGTATTTAATTTTTATCGTTATTAATTTCATTTCGTGTTTTGATTTTTCTCGAGGGCACTTTCCAGGGTAATAAACCGGATTGTAGTATGATTCGCTGTCCACGATCGCCGGCGAGAAATGAGGCAAAACCCATTCCGAGTCCAGAAAATCCTTGACAATTGATGATATACAAATCACGTGCCAAAGGATATTTATTTTCTGCAATATTATTTTGACTTGGAAAATAATAATTGGTTCCACCAATTGATTTTACATTCAAAATATTAATTTTATTTCTTATTTTTTTTGTTTCCGCAGAGGGTTGCATGAGCCAATTTACACCAACTACACCAATCATTCCATTGTTTTGTGCAACATAAACAATCACTTCATCATTTGTTTTAAACGAATATATGTCTTTTTCGGGTGTATTGTTTAATCCTGCCAACTCGTTCATAAAGCGCAATGTACTTGAATTTGGGTTGTCAAAAACCAATCCTTTGATGTTTGATTTTCTATCACCTTTCATAAATGAAATTATATCTTGAAGGGCGATCAAAGTATCTTTTGATTGTACATTTCCAATAAGTGCGATAGCATCTGTAGCAAAGGGAGTCATTCTTGGAATAATATTTTTGGTTATGAAATATAAACTGTCTTTGATTGATAATTTTTTGGAAACGATGGCGATATTTGTTTTTTGGTCAAATAAATCTTGCATCACCTCTGCCTCAGATTTGGTTTTTATTGCAATCTTAGCTTCATAGTCATTCTCAAAAACGGCAATTTGATCCTCAATAATAGGTTTCAAAGTTTCGTCAACCAAAATCGTGGTGCTTCCTTTTAGAATTGATTCTTGATTTTCAGTTTTTTGATTACAAAAGTAACAAATACTCAATAGCCCGATAGCCAAAATGGTTTTGATAAATTTAGACATTTTATTTTGTATTATCTTTGATATAACGAACAAATCTGATGAAGGAATAGCTGATAAGTAATAGCCCAAAAGCCATTCTGTAGGCTGGTTTCATACTAATTGGCAGGTCTGTCCAGAAAATTATGGTAAGCCCTAAAAGAAAATATATCATAAAAAACAGCATTCCTATAACGAGAAGAAACCGCTCTTTTGGCGATTTCTTTTCAAATATTTGTATGATTTTTTGTAACATTATTCTTGAACTTGAACACTAATTGGTATGCTATAAGTACATCTTACTTTTTTTCCGTTTTGAACTCCTGGTTCCCAATGCGGACATTTGCGCAATACTCTTTCTGCTTCTTTTCCGGTACCAAATCCAATGTCTCGCAAGACTTTGATGTCTGTTAATGAGCCATCTTTTTCGACTACAAATTGAACATACACTTTTCCGCTTTTTAGACCTTCATCTTCGGGAGTTTGATAATTATTGCCAATAAATTTGTAAAATTTATCTATTCCACCTGGGAATTCTGGTTTCACTTCAATACCTGCAGAGTTGTACAGGCTATTGTCTTCAACCTCAACTGCTTTGTTGTCGCCGTTGCTTGGTGCTTCAATAGTTGCGGGTGCTTCAGGGTCTCCTTTTACGGTTTCGGCACCTGTTTTTACTTTTTCTATTTCTTTTACTTTTGGTGGCTCTTCTACAACTTCTTCGGCTTTTGCCACTACTGGTTTTACAAATTTTACTTGATCAACCTTTGGCGGTGGTGGTGGCGGTGGCGGAATGTTTTCTTTCGGTTTTTCTTTTGGCGGCAATTTTACGGTCGTAATTTTGACATCTTTGTTGACATCTTCTGCGGTCAAGCTATCAAAAAGACCACCCAAAATGCGTGGTGCTGCTATTGCAAATGCAAATAAGCTGGCACCAACCAAAAGCGCTATTGCGGTGGTTCGGGGGCTTTTGCTTCGCAAATCATAGGCACCATAGCTTTTGTTTTTGCCTTCAAAAACGACGTCGAGCCATGTTTGTTTAAATATATCTAATTTCATTTTATTATTATATTAGTTTTTAATATCGCTTTGGCTATTTGCTTTCTAACAATTTTTTTTCTTCGGGTGTAAAATCATTTACGATAGCATAAGTTGGAACATCAACAATGGCCATTTCGTCTAAAACATCTACAAGATTTTTGTAGTTGCATTTTTTGCTTGGTTTTATTATGACAATAAGACCATTTTTTGGTTTTCCAATACCAGCCGAATATTCTAAAACAGATTTTTTGCGTGCTAATAATTCTTTACGAATACCGTCTTTTCCATAAGTGATTTCTTTTGGGCCTGCAATTGGAGTTGCAAACAAGCCCATGTACCATTTTAACTGGTTGTTGTCTCCCAACAAAATTGTCATTGTTCTATTTTCGTCAACTTTAATATCTTTCTTTTTGTTTGGATCGTCTTCTTTATCAGGTAATCCCAAACTCATCGATTGTGGTTTAGACAAAGAGGTTGTGAGCATAAAAAAAGTAATGAGCAAGAACGCCAAATCAACCATTGCGGTCAAATCTACTTTTGAGTTTTGTTTTTTACTTCTTACTTTGCCGCCCTTGCCACTATCGCCGCCGCCGGTATTTAATTCAGCCATTTTGTGTTTTTTTTGGTGTTAAAAGTCTTTTCCTCGCAAACCTGTCAATAAAAAGAAATTGTTTATTTTTTGGTCTTGCAGAATATCCATCACCCGTTGAATTACTGGATATTGTTCTTTTGCGTCACCTTTGATAGCGATTAGCAAATCTTTGCTATCTATTTCGTCGGTTGCAATTCGGGCGTTATACACCCATTCTTTCAATTCGTTGTTCAAAGAATCTTTTGGTATTCCGGGTTGAACTCCTGGTAGATTTCTGTCTGCATTTTTCATTGCAATCACGCTTTTTAGTCCAGCAACAGGAACTCCAAAAGTTTCTATTAAAGAAAATTGCTCAGATTCTGCTGGCGTAAATGTTACACCATATTTGTTGCCCATTAATTCTAGGGTGCGCTTTCTAATTTCTCTTCCTAATACGCCAAAAAAGACTTTATTGGTTCCTCCAATTGTAATTGTAGCCAAATCTGTATCTGGCAATTTGGTTTGAACCGTAGATGAAGGCGTATCAACTGGCAATGCTTCAGGCGTTTTGGCCGTTGCTGTCAAGATGAAAAAGGTGAGCAAAAGAAAAGCCACATCGCACATGGCCGTCATATCAATAGACGTCGCATTTTTGGACATTTTTACTTTAGCCATTTTTGAATTTATTTAAGTATTGAGCGTTTTAAAATTTTTATAAATCAATGAGATAAAAATTTTAAAACCCTAAAAATGTTATTATTTGTTTCCTTTAAATCTTCTGTAAGTATTCACTATTGTAGATCCGGCCTCGTCGATAGAGTAGGTCAAAGTATCAATTTTTGAAGTAAAGAAGTTATACATCACAATTGCCAATGCAGAAGTTGAAATTCCTGTGGCAGTGTTGATCAACGCTTCTGAAATACCAGTTGCCAAAGCAGCTTGATCTGGTGTGCCTGCACTTGCCAAAGCACCAAAGGCTTTGATCATCCCAGAAACAGTACCTAATAATCCGCCTAAAGTTCCTAAAGAAACCATTGTAGAAATGATGGTCATGTGTTTTTCTAACATAGGCATTTCTAATGAGGTAGCTTCTTCAATTTCTTTGTGTATGGTTTCGGCAGCTTTTTCGCTATCCAAACCTTCTTTTTTCACTTCTTGATATTTCACTAATGCAGATCGAACGGCATTTGCAACTGATCCTTTTTGTGCATCGCAGGTAACAATGGCACCTTCAATATCACCAGAGGTAATATTGGCTTGCACTTTTTTCATAAAAGCATCTATATTTCCTTTTCCGGCAGCTTTAGAGATTACCATAAAACGCTCTACTGAAAACACGATTACCATCATCAACATACCCAACAATACAGGTACGATAACGCCTCCTTTATATACCATTCCAAGGGTGTTTAACGGATGACCTGTTTCTGGATTTCCTCCTTCAAAGTTAGCCGCAGCTCCCATAAGGAATTTCCATACAAATGCACCTACTAATAAACATCCAATAATGATTAATCCTGTGGTCATTCCACCTGCGTTTGATCCGTTTTCTTTTTTAACGTTTGCCATTTTTTTTAATTTTAAATAGTTTTAAATAATTTTAAATAATTTTTTTGGTTGTAATAATTTTTGATAGCGACAAATTTAATTTTTTAGTTCAAATAAAAAAATTTTTTTCACTTTAATTACATTAATATTGGGTTGATTTTAAAAAAACAAAACGTTTTCAACTATTTTTATTGCAATATCCGTATTTTGATCTTTGATATTTAACTAATGAATAGCATATCGTTGATTTTTTAAGGTTTTTAATGCGTATAATATAAATTTAAGTTGTTTTGTAATTTTTATCAACAAAAATGCTTTTTAACTATTTAAAAAAATTGATACCTTGCGTTTTTTATCAAAACGAAACAATTGTAAAGATATTATATGACATCACAAGAAAATTTTATAGCACAAATCACTTCGGGATATACTTTTAAAGGAACAACTATACATATTGGGGCTGCTATGCTAGATCAAGAAACCATTCCTGAAGCCAAAGTTTGTCTTCCTCTAAAAACCCTAAACCGCCACGGTTTGATTGCTGGCACCACTGGTACGGGCAAAACCAAGACTATTCAAGTTTTGTCTGAACAGCTTTCAATGGCTGGCGTACCAGTTTTGATGATGGATATTAAGGGCGATTTTAGCGGTGTTGCAATGCCCGGCGAAGCCAAACCTTTTATTGTTGAACGTCATGACAAACTCAACATCCCCTATACCACGGCTTCTTTTCCGGTAGAGTTGATGAGTCTGTCTGCTCAAAATGGGGTTCGGCTTCGGGCGACTATTTCAGAATTTGGGCCTGTTTTATTTTCTCGAATTTTGGATCTAAATGACACCCAAGAAGGTGTTATTGCGGTTATTTTTAAATACTGCGACGACAACAAAATGCCACTTTTGGACCTCAAAGATTTCAAAAAAGTAATCAACTATATTACAGAAGAAGGCAAAGACGAGATAGAAGCCAACTATGGCAAAATTGCGACTACAACAACTGGTACAATTTTGCGAAAAATTATCGAATTAGAACAGCAAGGTGCCGATTTGTTTTTTGGCGAAACATCTTTTGAAGTCCAGGATTTGATGCGATTTGACTCTGATGGAAAAGCGTATATCAATATTATTCGCCTCACGGATATACAAGACAGGCCGAAATTATTTTCGACTTTTATGCTTAGTTTGTTGGCCGAAATATTTCATTTCATGCCTGAAAAGGGTGATGTAGAGCAACCTGAATTGGTTATTTTTATAGACGAAGCGCACCTATTATTTAATGAAGCCAGCAAAAGTTTGATGAATCAAATTGAAACTACCATCAAATTAATTCGTTCTAAAGGGATTGGCATTTTTTTTATTACCCAAAATCCTATGGATATTCCGAGTAGCGTTTTGGCACAATTGGGGCTCAAAATACAGCATGCTTTGCGCGCCTTTACGGCAAACGACCGTCAAGCGATCAAGCAAACGGCAGATAACTATCCGCTTTCGGAATTTTATAAAACAGACCAAATTATCACTTCACTTGGCATCGGTGAGGCCTTGATAACTGCACTTAATGAAAAAGGTATTCCGACGCCGCTAGCCGCAACAATGCTGCGCGCGCCTATGAGCAGGATGGACATTTTGAGCGAAAGCGAAATTGAAACGATTAACAAAAGTTCAAAATTAGTAAAAAAGTATGAACGGGATGTTGATCGCGAAAGTGCCTATGAAATGCTGGTCAAAAAAATTGAATCGGCACATGAAAATGCTGTTGAAGTTGAAGAAACCCAAACTGAAACAACTGCAAAAAGCCCAAGTACGGCTGCTGTTATTGGAAAATCTGTATTGAAGGTGATTACAAGTGCAAGTTTTATTCGAGGTGCATTTGGGGTTTTGATGAAAATGTTTAGACGATAATTTTGAATACGATTTTATAGAAAATCTTAAAGATTTTAAAATTTCATTTGGTATTATAGTATCTTTGTAAAAAAAAAATATGTCAACAATACGTATTGCACCCTCTATTCTTGCTGCCGATTTTGCAAATTTGCAGCGCGACATCGAAATGATTAACGACTCAGAGGCAGATTGGTTTCATATCGACATTATGGATGGCGTTTTTGTGCCTAATATTTCGTTTGGTATGCCTGTGCTTCAAGCGATTTCTCGTCATGCCAAAAAAACCATTGATGTGCATTTGATGATTGTTGATCCAGATCGATATATAGAAATTTTTGCAAAGTTGGGTGCTCATGTTTTGACGGTTCATCTTGAAGCTTGTCCTCATTTGCATAGAACTTTGCAGGCTATAAAAGCGCAAAACATGTTGGCTGGAGTTGCTTTGAACCCGCATACCAACATAGATTTGCTTGCAGATGTGATTCATGATATTGATGTGGTTTGTTTGATGAGTGTGAATCCGGGATTTGGAGGGCAATCGTTTATCGAAAATACATTTGATAAAATCAAAAAACTAAAAAAGCTTATTGATAGCAAAAAAGCATCAACGATTATCGAAATTGATGGTGGCGTAACCAACAAAAATGCCAAAGCGCTTGTGGCTGCTGGCGCCGATGTTTTGGTGGCAGGAAGTTTTGTTTTTCAGGCTGTGAATCCTGCTCAAACTATTGCAGATTTGAAAGTTTTGGTGAATAGCTAAAATATTGGAGTGCTTCTATAATTGGTATTAGTTCTTTTGAAAAAATTCGGTTTATCGAATCATGTCTTGAAAAACCTATCGGTCTAAAATAACCCCGACCTAGCGGTATCCTTTTTGGGCTTTTGTCAAAAAAGCCCAAAAAGATATAGCGTGTGGCGGGACAACTGTTGTGCTAGACGGGTTGGTGTGTTTCAAAAAAAAAAAATTAATTATTGCGTCCTTTTTCGTTGGGATAAAGGTCTGGGAGTGGGTCGCTTTGCCAAAATTGGTGTGAATTGATATCCATAATCGAGAGTTTGCCTGCAAATCCGGCGGCGGTATCAAGGTTCCAAATATTGGCTTTTTTGGTTGGTATTTGCATGCCAATTTGTGTGACTGGGGTGTGTCCAATAAATATATTTTGATAGCATTTTAAGCGTTTGGGATAGTGGTTATTTGAGGTTAATATTCGGGTATCTAATGCAATAGCGGTTTCCCAGAGTGTGCGATCCCAATAGAGCATTTCTGAAAAATATTCGTGCTGGGCTCCGTTTTTGTTGGTAAATCCGGCGTGGACAAAAAGTTGGTTTTGGTCATCGACATAAAAATTGTGTAAGGTCTCCAAAAATGATTTGTGTTGATTTTTGGTTTGGGTGTCAATATCCAGATAGCTTTGAACAGTTTTATCGCCGCCATGGTCGAGCCACAATTTGTTTGTGTCTTGATTTTGAAGCCATTGCAGAAGGAGTGCGTCGTGATTGCCGCGCAAAAAAAGGCAGTTGTGTGTGGTGTTTAGCGTGATCAAAAAATCTAATACGGCTGGCGAGTCGCTCCATCCATCGACATAATCTCCCAAAAAAATCAACCCATCTGTTGTTTTAATATGGGCGCGTTCCAAAATCTGAAACAGTGCTTTGAGCCCACCATGGATATCGCCAATAACGAGTGTTCGTGTTGTTTTTTGAGATTTCATTGTGATTTTTTTCAAAAATAATGATTTGTAACGAAATTGCAAAGATAAAAAAACAGCAAACCACTATTTTTCAAAAAAAAAGCCTGTTATCAAATTTTGATAACAGGCTTTATTGATATTATAAAAAACTAAACGACTCCTTGTGCCAACATGGCGTCTGCTACTTTTACAAATCCAGCAATATTTGCTCCTTTTACATAGTCAACATAGCCGTTTTGTTCGGTGCCATATTGCACGCATGATGCGTGAATGGCGAGCATAATATTTTTGAGACGAATATCGACTTCTTCGGCGGTCCAGCTTAATCGCAACGAGTTTTGTGACATTTCCAGTCCAGAAGTTGCCACTCCGCCAGCGTTTGAGGCTTTGCCGGGAGCAAACAGTATTTTCGCTTTTTGAAATACGATTACGGCATCTGGTGTAGAGGGCATATTGGCGCCTTCGGCTACACAGATACAGCCATTGTCAACCAGCATTTTGGCTTCGTCTTGATTTAATTCGTTTTGGGTTGCGCAGGGCAAAGCTACTTGACAGGCTACTTCCCACGGGCGTTTGTTGGCTACAAAGCTGGCTTCGGGATAGCGCTGCACATAGTCTGAAATGCGACCACGAAGTTCGTTTTTGATTTCCATAATATGTGCCAGTTTTTGGGCATCAATTCCGGTTGCATCATATATATAGCCTGATGAGTCAGACATAGTAACTACTTTTCCACCCAATTGTGTGGCTTTTTCTGCGGCATATTGCGCCACATTTCCAGATCCTGAAACGACTACAATTTTTCCGGCAAAGCTATCGCCTTTTGTAGCAAGCATGCTTTGGGCAAAATATACATCGCCATATCCTGTGGCTTCTGGGCGAATGAGCGAACCTCCAAAAGAGATTCCTTTGCCGGTAAGCACCCCTGTAAACTCGTTGCGCAAACGTTTGTATTGACCAAACATATAGCCAACCTCACGACCACCAACACCAATATCGCCGGCTGGCACATCTGTATTGCCGCCAATATGCTTGCTTAATTCGGTCATAAAAGCCTGACAAAAACGCATCACTTCATTATCTGATTTTCCTTTTGGATCAAAGTCTGCACCCCCTTTTCCGCCGCCCATTGGCAGTGTTGTAAGGCTGTTTTTGAAAGTTTGCTCAAAAGCCAGAAACTTCAAAATACTCAAATTTACAGATGGATGAAAACGAATACCGCCTTTGTATGGTCCAATTGCAGAGTTCATTTGAATGCGATAACCTCGATTTACCTGCGTGTTTCCTGCATCATCAATCCAAACAACACGAAACATAATAATGCGTTCAGACTCGACCATGCGCTCAAGGAGCATCTTGTTTTGGTATTTTTTGTTTTGTTCAATAAACGGAATAACCGTTTCGGCAACTTCGTGAACAGCCTGCATAAATTCGGGCTCATTTGGGTTTCTTTTGGCAACAGCTTCAACAAATGAAGTAATACTTTGTGACATTTTTATCAATTTTAGGTTTAAGAAATCGTTTTCGTTAGAAGTTACAAATATACATTTTATTCAAATATAGCCGTCATTATTTTTTATTTGACAATAGAATTATCATTTTTTTAAATATTCTTTAAAAAAACAAGATAAAAGATAGCTTTTTTAAATATTTTCGACATAATTTGAACAAATTACAACAAAAACACTACAAAATTTGCTAATTCACAAACAAAACTTATATTTGTAATAACATAAATCAAAAAATGATAAAGCAAAAATACCTACTATTCCTGTTTTTAATTATTTTTTCTACCAATGGCTTTAGCCAATTTGGTGGCTTTTCGCAAGAAGTTGGAGCTATTGCGGGTCCTGTTTCATTTCAGTCTGACTATGGCGAAAGTTATGATTATAAAACTTTTTTTGGCAATTCAGGCATTGGTATTGGCATTATTCACTATATCAACTTTTCCTACACCACAATATGCAACTGCTATACTGCAGACAACTATTTCAATGACCATTTCAAACTTCGATCCGAAATATCCTTCAACAAAACACAGCTACGTCACTTTGGTCGTGAGGTTGACAGACCAGGAAACTCGGTTGGTTCTATTCAATTGCGTGCAATGAGAGGCGAAGCACAGTTGCTAAACCTTGGCGCACAGCTCGAGTATTTTCCATTCAGTGTTCGCGAATTTTCGACAAGTTTATTTAGATTTGCCCCCTTTGTTAGCCTGGGCGGGCAATACAGCTATTATAGCCCAAAAGCGTCCTCGACTTTAGGACCATTAGGCAATGCACAAACCACATTTCCAAAATATTTAGACCCATCAGAAGGCGAGCCACGAGGCTATACAAACAGGAGTGGCACGGTATGGTCTATAGTTGGCAGCATTGGCACACGCTACAAAATTGCCCCATTATCAGATATTATGCTTGATATGCGCCTCCAATATTATTTTTCAAACTGGGTCGATGGACTAAATCCGGACCCCATAAAGCATCCCGAAAACAAAGCCAACGATTGGTTAGTATGGCTCAACTTTGGGTATATCTACTACCTGCAATAATTTTTGTTATTATTTGAAAAACCCCAAACAATTCAAAAATCAAAGCGCAAATTAAAAGCACTTCAATACAAAGCCAAAATTTTCTTTTTTTGGCGCACAGCATCAGTTCCAGCACAGCACCCGTCCCGCTGCACGCTATATCTTTTTGGATTTTCTGAAAAAGAAAATCCAAAAAGGATACCGCTACATCGGGGCGAATTGAGACTTTTAGGGTTTTTGAGAGGTTATTTGTTGTAGAATTTTAGAATGTCGAGCCACCGTAATTTCACACAAAACCCATTTGACAGCATTATAGCAAAAAAAATGAAAAATGATCAAATAATTTTAAAAAAGCATATATTTGTAGTAATAAAAGCAGCAAACTTTCGCAAATCTACCCAAAAATGGATGTAAATGCGAAGATTGTTGTGTGTGTTTACAAGTTAGTGGCAACCTTAAAAAAAATCTGCAAAAATAGAAAATGGGTATATTTGAATCCGAAAGATTAGACGACCGAAAAAAAGGCAAAGAGATAATCGAAAAACTAAAAAAGTCTAATAATAAGACTTTAATTATCCATTATAGTTGTGAATCTTTCTTCAATCTTGAGGGAAGAACTCCAAGAATTACTTCAATATGTATTAAAAATAGAGGTAATAATTTAACCAAAACTTTTTCTATTCATTTACAAGCTCAATTTTATAAAAAAGATTTATGTTGTATCACGAATGAAGAAAATGACTTTTTAGAAAAACAAATGCTAAAAGAGTTTTTTGAATTTGTAAAAAAACATTCGACACATAATTGGGTGCATTGGAATATGAGAAACTCAAGTTATGGATTTGAAGCCATTGGTAATAGATATAGAATTTTAGGAGGAATTGGAAAGGAAATTGAAGACCAATTCAAATTTGATTTACCGGAAAATCTCGGGTTAATATATACCTACGATTTTGAAAAGCACAAACCAAGTGGACAACTTTTGAATTTATCCAAAAGAAATAAAATTTCCGACAGAGATGCATTAATTGGAAAGGATGAAGCAAAAGCATTTGAAGATAGAGATTATCTAAAACTTCACATGTCAACCAGTAGAAAAGTTGAAATAATTGACAGAATATTGACATTAGAAGAGAAAAACAAATTAAAAGTTAATGTAGGTCCAATTAAAATATATGGATTGTCGCCAACGGGAATTTTTGAAATAGTAAGAAACAATTGGATATTGTTTTTAATTTGGAGTTTAATCGTAGGTTTTATCGGCGCGGCTTTGGAACCAATAATTCAATTTTTTTCAGGCACAAGTAATTTTGGAAGTTAAAAAGGCAGCCACTAACAGCCAGAGTTTCGTTGGGCTTGAAAAGCCAACAATGAATTGCAATCATCAAATACCGCTAATAAACATAGCTCTTGAGATAAACTCCGCTTGAACAGAACCTGCAAGTTTGTTTGCATATCGGGTAATCCTAAAGTTTTGTAGCCATTTCGATTGGTGTTTTTGTACTTTTGTGGTCTGTGATTAACCCGAAGTTAAGACTAACCAAATCTCCTGCTTCTACAAGTCACGATATTTTAGGTGATATTTTTGAAAAAAATGGCGTATAATCAAAACTCGAAAAAATTATTGTATTTTTGCATTAAAATATAATAAAATGGTAATTGCAAATCCGATTTATG
>JAYTNQ010000481.1:0-2386 GCA_043748255.1 Bacteroidota bacterium | reverse complement strand
TTCCTACGCCGTTAAGGCCTACAGATTTTTTGAAGGCGAGTGAGTCATATTTTCCTCCGGTGTTCATTTTTGAGACTACATCTACAACTTTCCCAAGGGGGATTCCGCGGCCATAATCGCGTACGGTGACGGTTTTGTCTTTGATAGTAACTTCTATGGTTTTGCCAGAGCCCATGACAAACTCGTCTATACAGTTGTCGATAACTTCTTTGAGCAGTATGTATATTCCGTCATCGACAGAAGAGCCGTCGCCAAGTTTTCCGATATACATTCCGGGGCGCAGGCGTATGTGCTCTTTCCAGTCTAAAGACTTGATATTGTCTTCGTTGTATTGATTTTGTTCGCTCATTTTATAGATTGATGCCGTTTTTTTTGTGTTAAATGCTCATTCTAAAATCTTCCAAAATAGGGCTTGCTTTGCCAAAATCAATTTCTTGAATAAAGATTTCTACGGCAAGATCTGCATTGCCAAAACCTCCTAAACGGGCAGATTGGATGTTGTTTTTGAGCATGGTATTGATGTTTTTGTCTTCTAATTGTTTTTGTAGTGCCAGGGCCAAGATTTCGCTGCCTGAAAATATTTTGATGAGTCCCATTTTTTTTGTTTGGTTCAAATTTAGGTAATTTTTTGATTGTTTTATTCTCAAATTTAATTTTAACGGCTAATTTATGGATTTTTAATTTTAATGGCTAAAAAAAATGATTTTTTTGGATATTATATTAATTTTAAGGTCTTAAAAACCTTATTGGTCTATATTAGCCCCGATTGAGGCGGTATCCTTTTTGGGTTTTTGAAAAAAACCCAAAAAGATAAAGCCGATAGCGGGACAGGTGTTGAGATGGAAAGGTTTGGTGTGCTTCAAAAAAAAGAAAAAAATTAAAGTTTTTTGATTGGTTTTGGGGTCAAAAAATCTGAAAACATTTTGTTATCTTTGCTTTTTAATTCAAACTATGGTTAAGCGTTATTTGTTTCAGATTGGAAAATATTTTTTGATGTGGAAAGAGATTTTCAACAAGCCTACGAAGTGGTCTGTGATGAAAGGGCTTATTTTTAAGGAAATCGATGATTTGATTATCGGTTCGCTTGGCATTGTTGCATTTATTTCGTTTTTTGTGGGCGGTGTTGTGGCGATTCAGACGGCTTTGAACCTTAATAACCCGTTGATTCCAAAATATTTGATTGGTTTTGCGACGCGTCAATCTATGATTTTGGAGTTTGCGCCTACCTTTATTTCGATTATTATGGCCGGAAAAATGGGTTCGTTTATCACATCGAGCATCGGTACGATGCGGGTTACAGAGCAGATTGATGCGCTGGAGGTGATGGGTGTGAACTCGCTCAACTATTTGGTTTTTCCAAAATTGATTGCGCTGCTTTTGTATCCGTTTATTATTGGAATTAGTATGTTTGTGGGTATTACGGGCGGCTGGATTGCAGGTGTTTATGGCGGTTTGTCGGCAAGTAATGATTTTATTAGTGGTTTGCAAATCAACTTTTTGCCGTTTCATATCGTGTATGCGTTTCTCAAAACCTTTGTTTTTTCGTTGCTTTTGGCTACGATTCCATCTTTTCATGGCTATTATATGAAGGGTGGCGCGCTCGAGGTGGGCAAGGCGAGTACGGTTGCTTTTGTGTGGACGTCTGTGATGATTATATTGATGAATTTTATTTTAACCCAACTCCTTCTAAGCAAATGATAGTTGTAACTGATGTTGAAAAATCTTTTGGCGAAAGCCAAGTACTCAGAGGGGTTTCGACGGTTTTTGAAACTGGAAAAACCAATTTGATTATTGGTCAAAGTGGCTCAGGCAAAACGGTTTTGCTCAAATCACTTTTGGGAATTCATACGCCCGAGAGAGGCACAATTTCGTTTGATGGCCGTATTTATTCTGAACTTGATGGCGACGAAAAACGAGAATTGCGAACAGAAATTGGCATGGTTTTTCAGGGAAGTGCACTTTTTGATTCGATGACGGTTGCAGAAAATGTTGGATTTCCGCTCAAAATGTTTACCAATAACAGCAAATCTGAAATTGATGATCGGGTTGATTTTGTTCTAAAACGGGTCAACTTGATTGATGCGCATCACAAATTGCCTTCTGAAATTTCGGGTGGCATGCAAAAACGGGTCGCGATTGCAAGGGCTATCGTTAACAATCCAAAATATCTTTTTTGTGACGAACCCAACTCGGGTTTGGATCCAAATACTTCAACATTGATTGATAATTTGATTATGGAAATCACCGAAGAATACCATATTACAACGGTGATAAACACCCACGATATGAACTCGGTGATGGAAATTGGCCAGAATATTGTGTTTCTAAAAAACGGGTTGAAGGCGTGGCAAGGCAGTCGGGAAGAGATTTTTAAGACTGATAATGA
>JAYTNQ010000480.1:0-2393 GCA_043748255.1 Bacteroidota bacterium | reverse complement strand
AATTAATCACTTTTCCAGGCACAATAATCACTTTTTTGGGCGCATTTCCTGCCAATTGTTGCTGTGTTCGTGGGTCTTGCATCACCAATACTTCCATTTCGGCTGGCGACATATTCAAGGGTAAGACCAAAGTAAAACGCATTTTTCCGTTGAAAGATACTGGATATTCTATTTTAAATATCTTCAGTATATTTGAAAAAATCAGACATGGTTATTTCAAAATAGTCACATAATTTTGCTAAAGTTGATATAGTAATATTGGTTTTACCCTGTTCTAGTCTAGCAACATGAATCCCTGTGTCAAAATATATCACTTCTAATGTGATTTTTTTTGCTTTTCTTATTGATTTAATAGCTGTGATAACCTTATGAATAACTCGCTCGTCGATATATTGCTTTTGCATGAATGCAATTACTTGAAAGAAAATATTAAAAATAATTACATATTTGTCATTTTATTAAAAATATTTATATATTTGCAAAACAAAGTGTTTAGTGATTTTTTTCATACAACCTAATTGAGTATAAAAATGGTAAATAAAATGGCATATATTAAGAGCTTTTTAGGCAACTTAAATTACATATTTTTAATTTTCTTTTTTAGCTATACATCTTCAAATAAATTAATAAATTTGGATTCATTTGAGACAAATTTAATAAAAACTACAATTTTTAATGTGAAATTCGCCAGAGAATTTGCCATAATAATAATAAGTTTAGAAATTTCAATTGTACTCTTTTTAATCTACAATCGAAAAAAGGGATTAATTATTTTCGCAATTACAATTATAGTTTTCACGATTTATATAACTATTTTAAGGTTTATGGGGTTATATGAAGTATGTGGGTGTGGTGGTGTATTAAACGGATTAAAATTTCAATATCATTTAGTTATAAATATTTATCTAATAATAAGTTCACTTTTTTCATATCAAACTTTTACAAATTTAAATAGATGAAAAATAAATTTTTAATTACACTAATATCGGTTTTATTAGGCTTAGTAATTTGTATTGTAATTACTGAATTTTTTAATGTAACAAGCAAAAAAAAATATTATTTTGACCGCAATTTTATTTCTAAAAGCATATTAAAATTTGAGAAAACTTATCCCAAAATGGATCAATCAGAATATGTAATGTATTTACGATCGGATAATAACATAGTAGAAAGAGATCGAACTGAGATTGACGAAAAAAACTCGAAATATAAATTTTATTTTAGTGACCAATTATTTTCAAAAAAAAGTTATAGAACAATTGTTTTACCTAATAATCTTAATGTTATATTGTGTAACTTTAATAAGTTGTTTTATTCAAATAAATTAATTCTTAATAGTTTTGATTTTGATACGAATATAACAATTAAATATAGTTTTAAAGATTTGAAAATTATAAACATGAAAGGTATTTCTAAAACAAAATATTTGTGTTTTGGGGAGGCAAAAGATAAACATAATAATTATAACACAGGTTTTTTTATCATCGATATTAGTAATAACACCTACCTTTATTCTAAAATAATACAAACGAACGATTATTCTATTTGTCCAGAAAACGCCTTAATGTATTCAGGTACATTTACTTATAATTCTGATACTCCAAATAACATAATATCTTATTGTTGTGATAAATACTCCAGCATTTATTTTTTCGATGAGAATGGCTATTTCATAAAAGAATTAAAAACAAAAGAAAATTTACCATTACCACAAATCTTAAAAAACTCTAAAGGTGATAGCTTTTATGGTAGGTCAGGAACCTGGAGTAGTAATTCAGGTATGTTTATGAATGAAAATGAAATATTTGTTTTTTCAACTCGATCCGATTTTTTTACAAAAATAATCATAGACCAGTATTCTTTTAAAACATTAGAATACAAGAATAGCTTTAAACTAATTTATAACAAATCTAATTCAAATAGTATTAGAAATGTTTATAAATTAAAAAACAAAATTCTTATTGGGTTCGAATTTAATTACGCATCTTTTATTTTCTAGAGATATATATGATGATTTTTTTAACTTTTTTTAACAATTTAATTTTTTAATTATGAAAAACAATTTCAAATTAATGGTTGCGATTTTCGGAATGACTATCGCAACTTTAGGATCTATTAATGCTAAAGGCAAAGTTTCACCTTCTAATGTCAGATGTTATGGCCCTGGATCATGTGGATATACGCCAAATTGTGATCTTATCTATGGCGCACCATTTTCATCTTAATCATCAAACAAAAATGAAAAATAATTTTAGATTAATGGTTGCGATTTTCGGGATGACTATCGCAATTTTTGGGTCAATGAATTCTAAAGCAAGAAAAGCCAATACAGGTGGAAATTGCGTAAGCTATGGATTTTGTGGGACTTCCCATGAAGGTGCTAATATTGAAGG
>JAYTNQ010000479.1:0-6537 GCA_043748255.1 Bacteroidota bacterium | reverse complement strand
TTTTTATTTTTAAAAACAGCTACTTCAACGGCAACTTCGCCCGCCCACATACAAGTCACGTTTTCTGGACAGCGCGAGTCAGACACAAGCCGTTTTAGTACCAATTGTGTGGTAGCGCTGTTTTTTATTTTCTGAGAAATAACAACAGATATAGGCTGTTTTTGATGCTTTTTTTGACAAAAACTATTCAGACTTATTAACAAAATAAGCAGTAAAAAAATATTTTTCATACTTTAAATCTATTAAATGAAATTTATGGTCAAAAAAATTAATCGATTTTTTCTAAAACGCTTTTAGCCAATTTGTTGTCTGTAGGAAACCAACCTTGAAACATTAAAAAAACACCAAATACAATAAGTAAAATGCTAATTAATTTTTTGATTTTCAATATATTAACTGCTGTCATTTTGCTTTTCAGTTGTTTTGCCAAAATGATTTTGCCAACATCAACAATTAGGTAGGTGCCAATAACAGACACAAAAAAAACAATCATTCGGCTGGTTTCTAATTGAAGTTTTGGACCAATCGTAATCAAAATCAAGAACCAGTATAAAAGCACGCCTACATTGATAAAATTTAGAAAAAAACCTTTGATATACAAATTCCAATAATTGTTTATGATAGGTTCTAATGCCTCGTTTTCGTCAAAATTTTTGGTTGCTTTTTGAAGTTTTACAAACGAAATAATACCATAAGTAAGCATCAAGATACCTCCAAAAAGATAAATGCCTGGGTCGTTTTTGATGCTTTGAATAAGGCGGTAACTGCTAAAATAGGCTACAGATATAAATACAATATCAGCAGAAATAACACCCAAATCAAACACAAATGCGGCTTTGAAACCCTTGACAGCACTAGTTTCTAACAAAACGAAAAAAACAGGGCCTATCATAAAGCTCAAAAAAATGCCGACCGGAATTCCTGAAAAAATATCTTGTATCATCTTTTTTTCTAAAAATCAAATTTACTACTTTTTTTCAATGAATTGATAAAACCCATCAAATTTTATAAACTGTACTTTGTTTTCTTTCCAAATTGTCTTTTTTTGAATAAACAAAAACGGTTTTAAAAAAAAATGATTACTTTTGTAATCTTAATTTAATCTAAATAAGATTTGCAAACCACAATCGCGCAGCTTCAAATAGGACAAAAAGCCATTATTACCAATTTCGACCTCAATATGATTCCGCTCAAACTGATCGAAATGGGATGTTTGCCCGGAAATACTGTCGAAATTTTGCAAATTGCTCCTTTTGGCGACCCACTTTTTTTGAATATCAACGACAGTCATCTTGCCATTAGATTAGAAACCGCAGCCCAAATTGAAGTTGAAATCCTAAAAAATTAATTCAAGATGCAAACCCAAATCATGAAGGTTGCCTTAATTGGGAATCCAAATACCGGAAAAACATCTGTTTTTAACCAACTCACCGGGCTAAATCAGCAAGTGGGCAATTATCCCGGGATTACGGTCGAAAAAAAACAGGGTGTTTGTCTATTAAGATTTGATTTGAAAGCTCATATTTTGGACTTGCCGGGTACTTATAGCCTCAATGCCAGTTCTATAGACGAAAATGTGGTGATTGAATTGCTATTGAACAAAAAAGACAAAGATTATCCTGATGTAGCAATTTTGGTAACAGATATTGAAAATTTAAAACGCAATTTGCTGCTTTTTACCCAAATAAAAGACTTGGAAATTCCTACAATATTAGTCATCAATATGATTGACCGAATGGAAATTAAAGGTATTTCGCTCGATATTCCGTTTTTGGAACAGCAACTTAACACCAAAGTTGCATTGATTTCTTCTCGAAAAAAAACGGGTTTTGAAAATCTCAAAAAATTAATTTCAGATTATAAATCCCTTTCTACACAGCCTTGTTTGAACGCTTCGAGCATCGACCACGACTATTTTGATGGTTTGCGTCGGGCTTTCCCAAATCAGTCGCTATACAAATTGTGGTTGGTGATCACACAAGATGTCAATTTTTCTAATCTGAACAAAAACGTTGTTGCCACACACAATTTTGCCAAGTCCAACGCTGATTTGAAAAGAATGCAGCAAAAAGAAACGATCAAACGCTATCAATTTATCAACGAAGTGCTCAAAACCGGGCAGCATATTGATGTGGCAAAAGCTAAAGATTTTCGATCCAAATTAGACCGTGTTTTGACACACAAATTCTGGGGTTATATCATATTTGCATCAATATTATTGCTTATTTTTCAATCTATTTTTGACTGGTCTAGTGTTCCTATGGACTTGATTGATAGTGCTTTTGCCGATTTGAGTAGCATTACAGCGCGGCATTTGCAACCCGGTGTTTTTACAAATTTGCTTTCACAGGGCATCATTCCAGGTATTGGCGGTATTGTGATTTTTATTCCTCAAATCGCCTTTCTATTTCTATTTATTTCAGTGCTCGAAGAGAGTGGATATATGAGTCGAGTGGTTTTTTTGATGGACAAAATTATGCGCCGTTTTGGCCTTTCGGGCAAAAGTGTGGTGCCACTCATTTCTGGTACAGCCTGCGCAATTCCGGCTATAATGGCCACCCGAAACATCGAAAACTGGAAAGAAAGATTGATCACCATATTGGTTACGCCTTTTACAACTTGTTCTGCTCGACTGCCTGTTTATTCGATAATTATTGCGCTTGTGATTCCAAAAAACCGATTGTTTGGGGTTTTTAATACACAAGGTTTGACGCTTATGTTGTTGTATTTTTTGGGTTTTGCGATGGCTATTGTATCTGCCTATATATTGAACAAGATTTTAAAAATAAACAATAAAACTTTTTTTGTGGTTGAAATGCCCAATTATAAATTGCCTCTTTTTGAAAACGTTGCGCTCAATGTAATCGAAAAGACAAAAGCATTTGTTTTTGGCGCAGGCAAGATAATTTTGGCGATTTCAATTATTTTATGGTTTTTGGCTTCTTATGGGCCGGGTCAAAATACAGAAAAGGCTTCTGAAATTATCACTCAAAAAGAGGGTAAAAACATACTGACACCAATGGAATTGAACAACAAAATTGCGGCTTTCAAATTAGAAAATTCTTATATTGGAATTATGGGAAAAAGCATCGAGCCACTAATCAAACCGTTGGGCTATGACTGGAAAATTGGTATTGCGGTGATTAGTTCGTTTGCGGCACGCGAGGTTTTTGTGGGTACATTGGCCACAATTTATAGCGTGGGGAGTAGCGATAATCAAGATACCATAAAAGACAAAATGCAGGCAGAAACGGATCCTGAGAGCAATCTCAAAATTTTTAATTTTGCATCTGGAATTTCGTTACTTTTGTTTTATGCTTTTGCGATGCAGTGTGTTAGCACGCTTGCCGTCACAAAAAAGGAAACAAACTCATGGAAATGGCCAGTTTTTCAACTGGTTTTTATGAGTGCATTTGCTTATTTAGTTGCTTTTTTGGCCTATCAATTTTTAAAATAAAAACGATGTTTCAGCAAATTTTGGCTTTTATTGTTTTGTTTTTGGCAATTGCTTTTTTGATCAAAAAATTTTTTTTTAAAAACAAAAAAAAATCAAATTGCGACTCAGGTTGTGATTGTCATTAGTTTTTTGATTGGTATAAGTCTAAGTAGATTCAAGAAAAATGTCTTTTGAAAACAATTTTTTTGTTGAAGAAAAACGTCTTTCGGAGGCTTGCGTGAGGGCGCAGGTGGAGCTCTTTTGGGGCTGGCGTTTTTCAGCCAGCCCCAAAAAGCGGGAACCGGAGACCGACCCGAAGGGGCACGCCCAAAAAAAATAAAATTGGGTTTGAAATTTATTGTTTTCTGGCACGCATCATTTCGCGTTTTCCGGGTGCTCCGGGCAGTTTTTCGACCAGAAAACCAACTTCAATCATGCTTCGCTTGATTACTCCACGGGCGGCATAAGTGACCAAAACCCCGCCGGGCTTCAGGGCTTCAAACATTTTTTGAAACATTGTGGTGCTCCACAAATCGGGCTGTACTCGATAGCCAAAAGCATCAAAATAGATCAAATCAAATTGTGATTGATCTGAAATGGCTTCAAAATTTTGGAGCCGCTTTGTCAAACAAAAAGTGTCGCTAATTTGGATTTTTGTATTCCAATCGATTTGGTGCATTTTTTCAAAAATAGCGGCTTCTTCAGCAGCATCAAGTTGGGCTACATAGTTCATCAAAGCGGCCTCTGCGGGCAAAACAGGAAAGGCTTCGACCCCAATATAATCGATTTTTTGGTCTTTTTTTTTGGCTTCAAGATAGGTGATAAAAGCATTGAGGCCGGTGCCAAATCCAATTTCTAAAACGTTAACTTCTTGATTTTCAAATAATTGCAATCCATTTTTGATAAATACGTGTTTGGCTTCTTGAATGGCGCCGTGCTTTGAATGGTATCCTTCTTGCCAATCTGCCAAAAACAACGATGTCGAGCCATCTTCTGTAAAAACAATTTCTCTTTTCAATTTTTTTTTTACAAATTTAATCTTTTTACAAAAATTTGCAGCTTTTGAAAGTTTAATCACGCTAAATTTTTCAATAATCAAAAAAAACCGTAATTTCGCTAACTGAATTTTTATGACAGTTTATAAATTAATCTTGTTTTTTTAGGCTGTTTTTATTTAAAAAAAAATAAAAAATGAAATACGACATTATTGTTTTAGGAAGTGGTCCCGGAGGATATGTAACGGCAATTAGAGCTTCGCAATTGGGTTTTAAGGTAGCGGTAATCGAAAAAGAAAACCTTGGTGGGGTTTGTTTAAACTGGGGTTGCATCCCCACAAAAGCATTGTTAAAATCTGCACAAGTATTTGATTATCTAAAACATGCGTCTGATTATGGTCTTGTTGTTTCTTCGTTTGACAAAGATTTTTCGGCCGTCGTAAACCGAAGTCGTAGCGTTGCAGATGGCATGAGCAAAGGGGTTCAGTTTTTGATGAAAAAAAACAAAATTGATGTTATCGAGGGTTTTGGCACCCTGAAACCGGGCAAGAAAGTTGCCGTAACCGACAAGGCAAACACGACAACCGAGTTTGCTGCAGACCATATTATTATAGCAACTGGAGCTCGCTCTCGCGAGTTGCCCAATTTGCCACAAGATGGCACAAAAGTAATAGGATATCGACAAGCAATGACGCTTGCCAAGCAACCAAAATCGATGATTATTGTGGGCTCTGGCGCAATTGGAGTAGAGTTTGCCCATTTTTATAATGCCATGGGTACCGAGGTTACTATTGTAGAATTTATGCCAAATATCGTTCCGGTGGAAGATGAAGATATTTCTAAACAAATGGAACGATCTTTGAAAAAAGCGGGTATAAAAATCATGACATCATCATCTGTCGAAAAAATTGATACTGCAGGTGCTGGCGTAAAAGCTTTTGTAAAAACCTCAAAAGGCGAGGAGGTTTTGGAGGCAGAAATCTTGCTTTCGGCAGTTGGAATCAAAACCAATATCGAAAATATTGGGCTCGAAGCCGTAGGGATTGCCACAGACAAAGACAAAATATTGGTAGATGCTTTTGCACAAACCAATATTCCGGGTTATTATGCTATTGGCGATGTCACACCTGGACAGGCTTTGGCACACGTTGCTTCGGCAGAAGGCATTAATTGTGTCGAAAAAATTGCGGGTCTTCATGTAGATCCAATTGATTATGGCAACGTGCCGGGCTGTACGTATGCCACGCCCGAAATTGCTTCTGTTGGCTTGACCGAAAAGCAAGCACGAGAAAAAGGATATGAACTTAAAATTGGAAAATTTCCGTTTTCGGCATCAGGCAAAGCAAAGGCCGCAGGCACGCCTGACGGTTTTGTAAAAGTAATTTTTGATGCAAAATATGGCGAATGGTTGGGGTGTCACATGATTGGAGCTGGAGTTACAGACATGATTGCCGAAGCAGTTGTAGCCAGAAAATTGGAAACTACCGGTCACGAAATCTTGAAAGCCATTCACCCACATCCAACGATGAGCGAAGCGGTTATGGAAGCTGTTGCAGATGCGTATGGCGAAGTAATTCATTTGTAAAATCTCGTATTTATAACATAAAAAACCTGCAGATATGCGGGTTTTTTGCTAAAAAACATCGTTTGAAAACCTTAATTGTTATTGTTGGGCCAACCGCTATTGGAAAAACTGCCTTGAGCATCAGCTTGGCACAACATTTTGAATGCGAAATTATTTCGAGCGATAGCCGACAGTTTTTTCAAGAAATGCACATTGGAACGGCTGTGCCAAGCCAAGCAGAATTGGAGACGGTACAGCATCATTTTGTTCAAAACAAAACAATTTTTGAGCCATATTCTGTTGGCGCTTTTGAAAAAGAAGCTATCACAAAATTGGACCAATTATTTGAAAAACAAGATGTTGTGGTGATGGTTGGCGGTTCGGGTTTGTATATAGATGCGGTTGTTTTTGGATTAGATTTGTTTCCAGAAATTCAGGTTGAGGTGAGAAATGAACTTGCAACCGAGTTTGCAACAAATGGTATTGAATTTTTATTACAAAAATTACAAACTTTAGACCCACAATATTACCAACATTTGCTC
>JAYTNQ010000478.1:0-2396 GCA_043748255.1 Bacteroidota bacterium | reverse complement strand
TCCAGAAAAGCAAGAAATTCAAGATATTATCGAAGATGTAATTGAAGAAATTAAAGAAATTATACAGGAAATTAAAGATATTGAAAATGTTGAAGATGTTATTGAAGTTATAGAACATGTTAGTCAAGATGTTGAAATTGTCGTTCAAAAGGTTAAAATTGAAAAGGAAAACGAAAATAGTATGTTTAAATGTATTTTTAATTGGTTCGGAACCATTTTTTGAGTGTTCGTATACTTTTTATAATTTGACGATTTTTTTGGTATAATTGTAAAAAATACCTGTATTTAGCACTTTTTTAAAACCAGATAAAAATTGATTTAGAATTTGTATCATTATTATATTACAACAAGAACTACTACTAGAAAATGAGCAACACTACAATTAACAAGAAGATGCCTATTATCCAAGATTTGATTGAAAGTGATGGGAAAACATTAACTTTTACTTTATCTAACGTCGATTTGTGCTTCGCAAACGCTATTAGACGCACCATATTGTCAGATATTGATATTGTTTGTATATTATCTGATAAATTCGAACGAAATCAAGTTTCTATTGAAACCAATACCGGACGATTACACAACGAAATCCTTAAACATAGATTGAGTTGTATTCCAATCCATTTTAATGGAAACAGAGAACAAATGGAGGATTTCTGCGAAAATTATGTATTGAAAGTTGATTGTCGTAATGATGATGACAAAAATGAAATGAAAATTGTCACTACTAAAGATTTTCATGTCTTTCATATAACGACTGGTGAGGAGCGCCTCGGTATTTTCAAACCATATAGTGTTGGTAATATGCATGAACGATATATTGATTTCTCTAGATTGAGACCCAGAATTTCTGTTACTATTCCAGGAGAGGCCTTAAAACTTTCATCTAATTTCTCAATTTCTAATGCTAAAGATAATGCTATGTATAATGTTGTTAGTAAATGCACTTACTCTAATACTATAGACAAACCTAAAGCTGATAAAAAATGGACTGAATTAGAAGCAGAACATCGTTCCAAAGGTTTATCTAAAGACGAAATTGATTTTGAAAAAAATAATTTCCTTCTTCTGGACGCACAAAGATGTTTTATCGAAAATTCATTCGATTTTGTAATTGAAGGATTAGACATATTCCCTAACATCGAACTTCTCAAAATGTCTTGTGAAACACTCATTTCAAAATTCAATAAAATTATCGAAGATATTACTAAAAATAATGTCCCGATATTAAGATCCGAGACCACAATGAAAAACTCATTCGATATCATTTTAGTCAATGAGGATTATACTATCGGCAAAGTTATTGAATACATTTTGTATACTAATTATTATGCAGTCAAGAGTCCTACACTCAATTTCTGTGGATTCA
The DNA here is from genome assembly GCA_043748255.1 of Bacteroidota bacterium. Taxonomy (GTDB): domain Bacteria; phylum Bacteroidota; class Bacteroidia; order Flavobacteriales; family Flavobacteriaceae; genus Flavobacterium. Next base: position 1,027 of record JAYTNQ010000478.1, on the reverse strand, counting down.
AAAAATTTCACCCTCATGATGCTAAATCTACAATTAGAGTCGCATTCGTCGCCGATACAGATTTGAACTCAGTCGCACCAATTCTCGAATATGCTTCTAAATATGCTATCGACATTTTCAATGATATTAAAAATATGATTAAACAATAGTAATAGTTTGATAAGATATTGTAGATAGATATTTTCATTTATTTTTTTATGGTTATAAACAAATAAGTCATCTACTCACCGCACACAACGCCATATACTCTTTTTTTTGTACAGTTCTTTTTTTTTTTACATTTACGTGTCACACTAATCCGGTTCGATTGTTTCGACTTTCCACCACTTAAAATAAATTCTACAGGCGACAATATGCTTATTTTTTGCGCAGTTCCTGATTGACAATGATCTCTCGATACTATATTCAGTTCATCGCCGAAAATATTTGTTTCATCTCTATCATACACTACTTCTATTGATGCTATGAATTCTTCTTCTACTTCCGTTCTTCTTATATACCATTCTTTATGTCTCGATACTAGTAAATCTTTTATTGAATTTATTGATACAAATACGGACACTGTCAAATTTATACGGAAATACAAAATATTCGGTTTTACATTCCCTACAGACACAGCATTTAGTGATTGATTTTTACAAGACACAAATATTGATGAACGGTCATTATAAGCGTCTTGTAAGTTTCTACGGGGATACGAAATTCCTTGTTTTTGATTTTCAATATAAAAGATTACATTCTCATCATCTACGTCTTTTTTTTTTATCTCTCCTTCCACAAAATCATATACATATATAATATCGAATGTATCGTTTTTTCTTATCATTTCTAACGGTTTCGCTTTTGAAGAAAAAGTAAGCATACTCAATATTTTTTCCGTCTCAATTCCTTCTATATTATGAATAGCACCATCTAGCATCGCACCTCTTATATTCATATTTGTCGTATTTGCATCAGTCAAATCTGCGTTCGTCAAATTAGCATCTTCTAGGTTTGAATTTGTCAAATTTGCTCTTGTTAAATTCGC
>JAYTNQ010000477.1:0-6542 GCA_043748255.1 Bacteroidota bacterium | reverse complement strand
TGTTTCCTGATTTGGTTTTAAATTTGATTTAGGTCAATTTATAATTCAAGTTTTTATACTAACTCTATTTTAAAAAAGGGTTACTTTTTCTTTTTTTTAAATTTATTTTATAGCTTTTTGTTTTTGTCACGAGCAGGATGCTTGCGATATCTAGCGCAGAACAATTGGATTTTTGAAAACTGATTTTATTTTTTTTGATACACGTTTTGCAACTGCTTGCGTGAGGGCAAAGGCGGAGCTCCTTTTTTTGGGCGTTTTTCAGCCCAAAAAAAGAGCGGGAGCCGGAGACCGACCCGTTAGGGGCACGCCCAGAAATAGAAAATTTATTGGAATATTTCTTTTAGAATGTCGATAGATTTTGGCCGTTTGAAGCCGTTGAGGTGCAGGGCATAATAGTCGATGATGATTTTGAGTAGGGTTTGCCGGTCGTGATTGAGAAAGTGGTTTTGGGTGTCGCTGATTTTCAGTGCGATGAGGTTTTTGAAAAGGTTTGTTTGTGTTTCGTTGAGTGATGATATGGCTTGATTGTTGGAAAATGTGCCTTCGATGAGTTCAAAAAAGGGCTTGTGAATGTGATTTGTATTTGGATAAAAACCGAGATATTTGGAGATTTCGAGCAGAGTGATAAGATGAAAATTGGCTATTTTTGTGTTGCTGTCTAACCAGATTAGTGCGGTTTCGAGATAGATAAATAAGGGGTCGTTTTTTTCTTCTTCGCGAATGGCGTTTTGGAGCATTTCGGCCAAAAAAAGTACGATGGTGCTTTTGAAAATATTGGTATGAATGCCGTGTAGCGGTGTGTTTATTTTGATTTCTTTGAGGGTTTCGAGGGTATTTTTGTTTTTATGAATGGCCTCGATTTCGATCAGTGTGAGGGGTTGAAAATAGGCGTTTTTTTGGCTGGTTTTTTTGTTAGAAAAGGCGTCTCTCACAAAATAGGTTTTGAGTCCGTCTGATTGGGTGAAACATTTTACGATGAGGCTTTTTTCTTGATATTTGAGTGTCGAAATGACAATTGCTTTTGTTTTGACGAGCATTTTTTGGGTGGTTGGGAGATTATCTCACGATCATAATTTTTTTGACTTTGGTTTCAACTCCGTCTTGGGCTGCGATAAAAACCATATATACGCCGCTGGCTACTTTGTATTTGCCAAAGGCGGTGGTGTCCCACTCTATCGATCCTCCTTCGGCTATTTTTTCAAAAACCAGATTGCCTTCGAGGTCGGTTATTTTGATGTTGGCTTTGTTCAAAAGACCTGTTATTTTGACAGTTCCTTCAAATTCTGGGCGTATTGGATTGGGATATATCACGACGTTTTCTAAATTTTCGGAGGCTTTGATGGCGGTTCCTTTGAAAGAAACAAGTCCTTTGTCTGTGGCAAAAAACACTTCGCCTGTTGTAGGATTGATGTCTATATCGTTAAGGTTGTTGCTTGGCAATGGCGAATTTTCGGAGGTGAAATGTTGCAGGGTTTCTTGTCCGTTTGTCGATACCAAAAACACCCCGGCTCCAAAAGTGCCAATCCATTTGTTGTTGGCGCCATCTACAACGATGTCTGTAATAAATTGGTTGTACATGAGCTCTTGGCCAATGCCGTTATCGTCTATAATAATGGGGGTTGCCACGAGTGGTGCACTGTCCAAAAAGCTGTCAACGCTCGATATAATACGCAATCCAAGGCGGGTGCCTATCCAAATTTGGTTTCGATTGTCGATTGCGATGGCTTGAACAGCAGTTGTAGGTAGGCTATTGCTGTCTGAGCCCGAAGAAATTTTCTTCAATAGATTGTTATTTTCATTAAATCCTATAAGCCCGTCATTGAGTGAGGCAATCCATTTGGTATCATTTTTGTCGATTGTAATTTTGCCAAGTGAGCTGTTTTCTAGTTTAGATATGACGCTACTCATGTTGATTGATTGCCATTGTCCGGATGGCGATAGCGATTTTAGCCCGTTGATTACGTTTGAATTGGTCATCCACAATTTGCCGTTTTTGTCAAAAGCAGTTTCTTCGATCATCACGCTTCTAAAGTTGGGATAAGCTGGCAAAAGCAATGATTCGAGGCCACTATTGGTATGGTCATAATGGTTTTTGAGCACATCGTTTTCAAATTTCAATAGTCCAGATTGATAGGAGCTGATAAAAATATTACTGTCATTTTTGGGGTCAACGGTGGTGCGAACCAAATCTAAAGCACCGTCTGCAATTGAAGCTGGAAAATTGGTCCAGCCGCTTTGTGCATTGTATTTGCTAAAACCTTTTGCATTAAAACGTGGTTGATAAAACGTGGCATATCCGCCATAAACTGCCCACAAATTGCTCGAATTGGCATTGATCGAAAACATATTATTGCTGCTTGGGCCACTCGGGCTTATAAGTTCAAAGCTTGCAAACGCATCAAAATTTGTGCTAACAACACCATTTTCGGTAGTGCCAAGATAAAGGTTATCATCCAAAACGGTTGCGCACGAAAAAACACTGTTCAGAAACGGAATTTGGTAGCTGTAAATCTGTTTTTTCAGAGCCAATTGCGTATCAAAAACCAATACCGAAGCTGGGGTTGTGACGATCAAAAAAGTTGTGGTTGCCCGAATATCAACTACATTTGAGATAACATTGTTACCAAAATTTGAAAATATAGTACCGTTTGTAGATTTTAAAACCGTGGCATTTGTCTTGGCAGCAAAAAGGGCGTTTCCAAAACCCACAACGCCGTCAAAAGAATCGTTTATGGCAATAGTCCATTGGTTTACATCAATGAGATTGGGGTTTGTGATGGCCGCTTTTTTCAAACCTTCGGCGGTGGCGGCATAGATAAAACCTTTCCAAATTGCGGTTTGCTGCACCACAATTTCTGGTTTGTTAGCCCCAATAAAATAAGTATCTCCAAACTCGAGTGTATTGGCATCAAATTGTGCAATACCAAAATCACAAGACAGATAAATCTTGCCTCCAAACTCTTCAAAATGATTAATTTTTTTGATGTTTGGGGCAATTTGTTTTTCGATTATAGCAACAATTGGGTGAATTTCAGTGGTTTTTTGGTCAACTACAACCAGCAAACCATTTTCATATCCAATCAAAGTTTTGTTGGTAGATGCGCTATAATATATCGCCGAAATTGTATTGCTCGATAGCCCATCAATGGTGTTCAAAGTCTTGATTTCGCTACTTTGAAGCTGTTTTGAAAAAACCGCATTCTCCGAGGCTGCAAAAAATTGATTTGCAGATTGCGACATATCTTTGATTCCGTAGTAGGAAAAATAACCTTTCCATAACGCATTATTTTGAGCAAAACCCATTTGAAAAATCAGCAATAGCAGTACAAGAATTTTTTTATTCATTTTTTGAAAAGAAAGTACAAATATACTACAAAACGAAAAAAATGAAGCATTGGTATCAACAAACTAAAATCAATTAAAAAAATAAGCAAAAGATTCCACATTTGCATTATTTTTTGAGCATTACCCTTGAAGTCGATCTTTGCTACCGCTACTTTTTTGTAGATTTATAAACATATTAAAATATTTTTTTTAAAATTAATTACAATAAATTTTAAAAGTACTAAACGTTATAGCTTTAGCGTTTTATGAAATATAATGGTGTATTATTTTTAATTTTAAATCGAACTTAGGTTTTAAGAATTGTTTAATTTAAAAATTAATTTTATAGTTACTAAATGCCAATTTTATTCAATTTATTATTTTAAAAAGTACAACACTTTAAAATCATTATAAATTAGCTCAAAAAGGTTGTAAATAAGGTCAAAATCTTTTACTTTTGTTTCCATTTTCAACACAATTCAAACCACGTATTATGTCAAATTCTACATTATTAAAGTCATCGATTGCAAAAAAAGTCGCTATGGCGCTTTCGGGGCTGTTTTTAATTTTGTTTTTAACCCAACATTTTTTTATCAATCTCACCTCTGTTTTTAGCCCAGACGTTTTCAACGAAATTTCCCATTTTATGGGCAACAACCCTTTGGTGCAATTTGTGATCCAGCCAATACTTATAGTTGGTGTCGTTTTTCACTTTATTATGGGGTTTGTTTTAGATTTCAAAAACAAAAAATCAAGACCTACGGCTTATGCCAATTACAACGGCGCTGCCAATGCAAGCTGGTCTTCGCGCAATATGATTGTGTCTGGATCGGTTGTTTTGGCGTTTTTAGGTTTGCATTTTTATGATTTTTGGTTTCCCGAAATGGTTTACAAATACATCGATATCAATCCATTAGAGCCAAGTAGGTATTATCCAGAATTGGTTTTAAAATTTGAAAGTTTGCCCCGCACGATATTATATTGCGCTTCATTTATGCTACTATCATTGCATTTGTGGCATGGCTTTAACTCCTCATTTCAGTCTGTGGGCTTCAACAATAAATATACCAAAACCATTCACAAAATTGGGTATAGTTTTGCTATTATTGTGCCCTTTGGTTTTGTATTTATAGCTTTATTTCACCATTTTTTAGGTTAAAAACATGTATCCCATCATCGAAAACAACAAATTGGCTACATTAAAACTTTGCAAAAACAACAAATTCAACACTTTGTATGTTTTTGGATCAGTTCTAACCAAAGTGTTTTCAGACAGCAGTTATTTGGATTTTATATTAGATCTCGAATAACCTTATTTAGAAATTATTGGCAAAGCCACAAACAGAATTTTAAAAGCAGATATAAACATTAAAATTTCTAATGCAAGAAAAATTATTACAACCCGAAATAGAATTATTCATGATTATGAAACCGTTTCAGAAGATATTGTTTAGACCGTCATCAGCTGTGATTTACCATTTTAGCAAAAGAAATTAACGAATTAATAAATAACCATTTATGTTAGATTCCAAAATACCCGAAGGCACCATTTCAGAAAAATGGACCAACTATAAAGACCATATCAATTTGGTAAACCCGGCCAACAAAAGAAATTTAGACATAATCGTTGTAGGCACTGGGCTTGCAGGCGGCTCTGCTGCAGCAACTTTGGCAGAATTGGGCTATAACGTAAAAGCGTTTTGCTTTCAAGATTCGCCACGACGCGCCCACTCCATCGCTGCTCAAGGCGGCATCAATGCGGCAAAAAATTATCAAGGAGATGGCGACTCTACTTTTCGGCTGTTTTATGACACCGTAAAAGGGGGCGATTATCGTGCTCGCGAAGCCAATGTTCATCGATTAGCCGAAGTTTCGACCAATATTATAGACCAATGTGTGGCACAAGGCGTGCCATTTGCTCGCGAATACGGAGGTTTGTTAGACAACCGTTCCTTTGGTGGAACCTTGGTTTCTCGAACTTTTTATGCCAAAGGACAAACAGGGCAGCAACTGCTTTTGGGGGCTTATTCTGCCATGAACAGACAAATTGGACGTGGCAAAATAAAAATGCACAGCCGCCACGAAATGTTAGATTTGGTGCTTGTTGACGGAAAAGCAAGAGGAATCATTGCACGAGATTTGGTTTCTGGAAAAATAGAAAGACACGCCGCACATGCCGTAGTAATTGCTTCGGGAGGCTACGGAAATGTATTCTTTTTGTCAACAAATGCAATGGGTAGCAATGTGACAGCAGCTTGGAAAATTCACAAGCGAGGTGCTTTTTTTGCCAACCCATGCTATACACAAATACACCCAACGTGCATACCTGTCTCGGGCGAGCATCAAGCAAAGCTAACATTAATGTCTGAATCATTGCGAAACGATGGACGAATTTGGGTGCCAAAATCGTTAGAAGACGCCAAAGCAATACGAGAAGGAAAGAAAAAACCAACTGATTTAACAGAGGAGCAAAGAGATTATTATTTGGAGCGACGCTATCCTGCATTTGGCAACTTGGTGCCGCGTGATATCGCTTCACGAGCTGCAAAAGAACGCTGTGATGCCGGATTTGGGGTCAACAAAACAGGCGAAGCAGTATATCTTGATTTTGCTGCAGCTATCAATAGATACGGAAAAGACCAGGCTAAAATTAAGCATTTGGACGAAAATGATGCCGATTTGGTAAAAAAATTAGGGACAGAAGTTGTTGCCAACAAATATGGTAACTTGTTCCAAATGTATGAAAAAATTGTGGACGAAGATCCCTATCAAACCCCAATGATGATCTATCCTGCGGTGCATTATACAATGGGAGGCACTTGGGTAGATTATAATCTGCAAACCACCATTCCGGGCTGTTTTTCTATTGGCGAAAGCAATTTTTCAGACCACGGTGCCAACCGTTTGGGAGCATCTGCACTCATGCAAGGTCTGGCAGACGGCTATTTTGTATTGCCATATACGATTGGAGATTATTTGGCACCAGATATAAAAATGGGTCCAATAAGCACAAATTCACCAGAATTTGAAGTTGCCGAAAAAAATGTTTTGGCACAAATAGACGCATTAATGAACAATAACGGCAGCCAACCTGCTGATTATTTTCATAAAAAATTAGGCAAAATAATGTGGGACAAAGTTGGAATGGCCAGAAATGCGGACGGATTAGCAGAAGCACAAGCCGAAATTGCCCAAATTAGAGCCGATTTTTATAAAAA
>JAYTNQ010000476.1:0-2400 GCA_043748255.1 Bacteroidota bacterium | reverse complement strand
TTTGTATTACAGGACAAGTGTTTGCACACCTTTTGGGTACAGACGCTTTTCAAGAAACAGACATTATCAATATCACAATTCCAGTAACCAAATGGAATTATCAAATCACGGATGCAACTGAAATTCCCGCCGTTTTGGCAAAAGCATTTTATATCGCAAAAAGCGGTCGCCCCGGGCCAGTACTGATAGATATTACCAAAAATGCACAGCTTCAAATGTTTGAATATGCCGGATACCGCCCGTGCATTCATATCAGAAGCTACAGACCAGAGCCCATCATCAGACCAGAATACATACAACAAGCAGCACAAATAATCAACCAAGCCAAAAAACCATTTGTGATTTTTGGACAAGGCGTTTTGCTTGGAAATGCCGAAAAAGAATTTCAAGATTTTATCGAAAAAGGAGGATTACCAACCGCCTGGACCATTATGGGCATGAGCGGTATTCCAACAGACCACCCACTTGGCGTTGGTATGCTTGGGATGCACGGCAACTATGGACCCAATTTTTTGACAAACCAATGCGATGTACTTATTGCAATCGGTATGCGATTTGATGACCGCGTTACAGGACGATTAGACAAATATGCCAAGCAAGCTCAAATAATACACCTTGATATTGACCCCGCCGAAATAGACAAAAACGTAAAAACAACCGTTGCCGTTTGGGGAAATTGCAAACAATCACTGCCACTATTAACCGAGTTGATAGACAAAAAAACACACCCAATCTGGTTCAAAGAATTTCAAGACAAAAAACAAACCGAATACGATACCCTAATCAAGCAAGAACTTCACCCAACATCAGGGCCACTCACCATGGCCGAAGTCATCAATGAGCTCAACCAACTCACAAAAGGCGAAGCCATAATTGTAACAGATGTAGGACAACACCAAATGGTAGCCTGCCGCTACACACAACAAAACAAAACCCGAAGCAACATCACATCAGGAGGGTTGGGCACAATGGGATTTGCACTTCCTGCAGCAATTGGAGCCAAATTTGGCGCACCAAACCGAACCGTAATCGCCATTATGGGCGATGGCGGCGCACAAATGAACCTGCAAGAATTGGGCACTATCATGCAATTTCAACCCAATATCAAAATACTAATTCTAAACAACAGTTTTCTTGGAATGGTAAGACAATGGCAAGAACTTTTTCACGAAAAAAGATACTCCTTTACAGACATCAAAAGCCCCAATTTTGTAAAAGTAGCCAACGCATATAATATTGACGGACAGCAAATTGACCAACGCAATCAGCTCAAAAATGCCCTGCAAACCATGCTCGATCACCCACAAAGCTACCTGCTCGAAGTAGCCGTAATTCACGAAGACAACGTATTTCCGATGGTACCACAAGGCAAAGGCGTAGCCGAAATAGTGCTATCCAAAGACCAAATCTAAACCCAAAAGCCATGAAACAAGAATTCACACTCACCGTATATACAGAAAATCAAGTAGGACTACTCAACAAAATAGCCATCATATTTTCGCGCCGAAAAATAAATCTCGAAAGCCTAAACACCTCGCCAAGCGAAATCGAAAACATCTACAGATTTACAATCGTCATCATCGAAACCCAAACCGTAGTACAAAATCTCGTCCGTCAATTAGAAAAAATTGTAGATGTTTTCAAAGTATATTACAACACAAACGACCAAATTATTTGGCAAATAATGGCACTCTACAAAGTACCTACATCTGTGATAATCAAAGACATAAAAGTCGAAAGACTCCTTCGTGAGTATGGCGCAAAAGCCGTTGTGATTCGTGAAGATTACACCGTTTTTGAAACCACCGGACAAGACGAAGAAATCAACAAACTACTCGCTTATTTTGAAACCTACAACCTTATCGAATTTGTAAAAACCTCACGCATCGCCATCATCAAATCCAGCCAAGGCATACACCAAAAAATCCTTGATATGGAACAAAACGACCCCACAAACAAACCCATCAACAACGAATATTTAAACCACAAAAGCATGATATTTCAAATGTAATTTTTTTTTTTTTTGAAGCAGCACAACCGTTCATCACACCACCCGTCCCGCTGCACGCTATATCTTTTTCTTTTTTCGAAAAGAAAAAAAGAAAAAGGATGCCGCTACATCGGGGCTAAATTAGACTAATAATTTTCAAAACCATATACAACAAACAATTAACCAATAAATCAAACAAAATGGCATCAATCAATTTTGGCGGCACCACAGAAACCGTAATCACCCGCGAAGAATTTCCGCTATCAAAAGCACTCGAAACCCTAAAAGACCAAACCATTGCCATCATTGGCTATGGCGTACAAGGCCCAGGACAATCCCTAAACCTCAAAGACAACGGCTTCAACGTTATCATCGGACAACGAAAAGGCGGCAAAAGCTGGGACAAAGCC
>JAYTNQ010000475.1:0-6576 GCA_043748255.1 Bacteroidota bacterium | reverse complement strand
AATTGAAAGACTCGCCAATCAATCAAGAATGCCTCTGTGTTATGGAGGCGGTGTAAAAACGGTGGAACAGGCTCAGAAAATATTTAGTCTCGGTATTGAAAAAATTGCACTAAGCTCTGCCGTATTAAAAGACCCGTCACTCATAACAAAAATTGCAGAAAGAGTAGGTGCACAAAGCGTAATTGTTGTTTTGGATGTGAAAAAAAAGACCTTCGGAGGATATGAAATATATACTCACAACGGAAAAAAAGCAACAGGATTAGACCCAGTAAAATTTGTTGAAAAAGCGCAACAATTAGGTGCCGGAGAAATAGTAATTAATTCAATCGATCAAGATGGTGTTATGAAAGGCTATGATATGACTTTGATTCAAAAAATTAGAGAGAAAACCAGCTTGCCACTCACAGTTTTGGGTGGTGCAGGATCACTTTCAGACATCGAAAAAGTAATTGACAGTCATGGTGTTATTGGGGTTGCTGCCGGAAGTTTGTTTGTTTTTAAAGGAATATACAAAGCAGTTTTGATTAATTATCCATCAAAAGAAGAAAAAAATGAAATGTTTAAATTGAAAGTTTAAAAATGGAAAAAATAAAAAACAAAACACTTCTTATCACAGGCGGAACCGGTTCCTTTGGAAACGCCGTTTTGAATCGCTTTTTGCAAACCGATCACTTTGACGAAATTAGAATTTTTTCGAGAGACGAAAAAAAGCAAGACGATATGCGCAATCAACTTCAAAGCGATAAACTCAAATTTTATATTGGCGATGTTCGAGACTACAACAGCGTTGAGCGTGCGATGCGGGGCGTAGATTATGTTTTTCATGCAGCAGCACTCAAGCAAGTGCCATCTTGCGAATTTTTTCCATTAGAAGCAACCAAAACCAATGTTTTTGGAACACAAAACGTGATCGATGCAGCAGGAGCCAACAACGTCAAAAAAGTAATTTGCCTGAGTACAGACAAAGCCGCATATCCAATAAATGCTATGGGAATCTCTAAAGCATTGATGGAAAAAGTAGCCGTTGCCGCCTCTCGAAACCTAAAAAACACTACCGTTTGCCTCACAAGGTATGGCAATGTCATGGCATCACGTGGCTCGGTAATTCCATTGTTTTTAAAACAAATTCAAACAGGGCAACCCATCACAATTACCGATCCAAAAATGACCCGTTTTTTGATGTCTTTAGACGAAGCTGTAGAGCTTGTATTGTTTGCTTTTGAACACGGAAATGCAGGAGATTTGTTTGTAAACAAAGCCCCAGCGGGAACAATTGGTGATCTAGCACAAGCCTTAAAAGAAATGTGCAATGCCGATACCGAAATAAAAATAATAGGAACCCGTCACGGCGAAAAATTATACGAAACCCTTTGCACTCGCGAAGAAATGCAAAAAGCCGAAGATATGGGTGATTTTTATAGAATTCCGGCAGACAACCGCGATTTGAATTATGCACAATATTTTTCGGAAGGCGAAAAAGACATTGCCGCCATCGAGGACTATCACTCACACAATACAGACCAACAAGGTGTTGAAGGTATGAAAATTTTGCTCGCCAAACTACCACTTATTCGCAAAGAAATTTTTGGCGAAAATGTGACACAAATGCCAGGATAATGAGCAAACCAAACTTAATATCCGGAAACGTTCATGCAGATCAAAGAGGCAAAGTGCGCTATAACAACGATTTTGATGCCGCTGCAATCAAGCGAATGTATGTAATCGAAAACCAAAGTCAAACAATGATCAGAGCTTGGGTAGGTCATCAAATTGAGCAAAGATGGTTTTCGGCAGTTGCAGGAAGTTTTGAAATTCAACTCATAGCAATTGATGATTGGCAGAATCCTTCAAAAAATTTATCAAAACTCATTTTCAAACTTGATGCCGAAAACATGACAATATTGCACATTCCAAAAGGCTTTGTCAGTAGCATCCAAGCACTCCAAGACGATGCAAAGCTACTGGTTATGGCTGATTATTTGATTGGACAAACAACAGACGAATATAGATTTGAACCCAATTATTTTCAACCATAAATAAGATGCTAAAAATAGGAATCACAGGACAAGCAGGATTTGTAGGAAAACATTTATACAATACCTTGGCATTATTTCCAGATGAATTTGAACGAATTGATTTTCAAAAAGAAGTATTTGAAGATCAAAACCTACTTGATGTTTTTGTCTCAAACTGTGATGTTATCGTGCATCTTGCAGCCTTAAACAGACATAATGACCCACAAATAATTTATGATACCAATATTGGATTGGTTCAAAAATTGATTCACTCATTAGAAAAAACCAAAAGCAAAGCACACCTTATTTTTTCGTCATCAACCCAAGAAGAACGAGACAATTTGTACGGAAAGTCTAAAAAAGAAGGGCGTCAATTGATGCAAAAATGGGCCGAAACGGCAAACGGAAAATTCACAGGCTTTATTATTCCAAACGTATTTGGACCCTTTGGACATCCAAATTACAATTCTGTAATAGCCACTTTTTGTCATAAAATAACCCACGGTCAAACCCCAACTATTGAAATAGACGGGGAGTTGAAACTTATTTTTGTGACAGAATTGGTTGCCCATATCATAGAAGCCATCAGAAGCCAACAAGGTGATGCAGAAGTGATTGTGCCGCACACCGCAGAGGCAAAAGTAAGTGAGATTTTGTTGCTTTTAGAAAGCTATAAAAACCAATATCAAGACAACGGAATAATACCAAAATTGACCAACATATTCGAAATCAACTTGTTCAACACCTTTCGTTGTTATATGGATATCGAAAATCATTTTCCGGTCAAATTTATCGAACATACCGATCCACGAGGTGCTTTTGTTGAAATTATCAGACTGCAAGTTGGCGGACAGGTTTCGTTTTCGACTACCGTTCCTGGCATCACCCGTGGCAACCACTTTCATACCCGAAAAATAGAAAGATTTGCAGTCATAAAAGGCGAAGCGTTGATTCAATTGAGGCAAATTGGCACTCAAAAAGCGATTGATTTTTATCTTTCGGGAAGTGAACCAGCTTATGTTGATATGCCAATTTGGTTTACACACAACATCAAAAATATAGGAACCGAAGATTTGTACACAATTTTTTGGATCAACGAATTTTATGACCCAAATGACCCCGATACTTTCTTTGAAAATGTATAAATTTGTAAACGAATACTGTATAAATAAAAAAAGATGAAAGCAAAACTAAAAGTGATGACCGTTGTAGGCACACGACCAGAAATAATAAGACTCTCACGAGTAATGGCAGCACTTGACGCCTCTGATGCGATCGAACATATTATTGTGCACACTGGACAAAACTATGATTATGAACTCAATCAAATATTTTTTGAAGATTTGGGTATTCGCAAACCAGATCATTTTTTGAATGCTGCTGGAGCCACAGCTACAGAAACGGTAGGTATGATTTTAATCAAAATAGACCCGCTTTTGGGATCAGAAAAACCAGATGCTTTTTTGGTTTTGGGCGACACAAACAGTTGTTTGTGCGCCATTCCAGCAAAGAAAAGGCATATTCCTATTTTTCACATGGAAGCCGGAAATCGTTGTTTTGACCAACGCGTTCCAGAAGAAACTAACCGCAAGATTGTAGATCACGTTTCAGACATAAACTTGACATATAGCGATATTGCACGCGAATATTTGCTTCGCGAAGGTTTGCCAGCCGATAGAATTATCAAAACTGGGTCGCCAATGTTTGAAGTTTTAAACCATTATTTGCCAGAGATCAATAGTTCAAAAATTTTAGAAAAATTAGAGCTTACAGCAAATAAATATTTTGTAGTTTCGGCACACCGGGAAGAAAATATCAATTCCGAAAAAAACTTCAATGGGCTAATGGAAAGTCTCAATTTGATTGCTCAAAAGTATGGACATCCCATCATTGTAAGTACACATCCACGAACTCGAAATATGATTGACAGCAAAAAAATAGCGATGCGTCCAGAAGTTCAGTTTTTGAAACCAATGGGGTTTAATGACTATAATGCGTTGCAAATGAACTCTTTTGCGGTGCTTTCAGACAGCGGAACCATATCTGAGGAATCTTCGACATTAAATTTTCCAGCACTCAATATTCGAGATGCGCATGAGCGACCCGAGGCGATGGAAGAAGCATCTGTAATGATGGTTGGACTAAATCCAGAAAGAATCATGCAAGGATTGACCCAATTGCAATATCAAAAACGAGGTGAAACCCGAAATTTCAGACCTGTAGCAGATTATTCGATGCCTAATGTTTCAGACAAAATGGTGCGCATCATATTGAGTTATACCGACTATATAAAAAGAGTGGTTTGGAGCGAAAACTAAAAACATGAAGATACTTTTTGTTTCACAATATTTTTATCCAGAGGATTTTAAAATAAATGATATTGCTTTCGATTTTGTCAATCGGGGGCATGAAGTGACTGTGTTTACTGGGAAACCAAATTATCCTCAAGGTAAATTTTATAAAGGTTACAGTTTTTTTGGAAAATCAAAAGAAAATATTAATGGCGTTGAGGTCATCAGAATCCCGCTGTTTCCAAGATTAAATAGCTCCGGAAAATATTTGGTTTTGAATTATTTATCCTTTATATTTTTTTCATTTATATTCAAATATAGAATCAAGAAACAATATGATATTGTTTTTTCACATTTGCCATCACCTTTAATTGCAGCATTACCAGCAATATGGTTCAAAAAAAAATGTAACGCCAAACTATATTTATGGGTTTTGGATTTATGGCCTGAAAGTGTATTGGCTAACACCAAAATAAAAGATGGTTTTTTGTTAAAAAGTTTGAATAAACTTATCAAAAAAATCTATGTTGCCGCTGATGTTATCCTTATAAGTTCTAAATTTTTTGAAAAATCTATTCTTGAAAAAGGGGAGCATTTAGAACAAAAAATCAAATATTTTCCAAATTGGGCGGAAGATGTTTTTTTAAAAAAATCGGTTCAGAATATACCAAACTTACCCAAAGGTTTCAACATCATGTTTGCCGGAAATATTGGAGATTCACAAGATTTTGAAGCCATTTTGGAAGCAGCAAAACTTTCTAAAAACGATCAGATAAATTGGATTTTGGTAGGCGATGGACGCAAAGTAAACTGGATTAAAGCCGAAATAGAAAAACACCAATTGCAAAATGTATTTTTGATGGGTCGTCACCCAATTGATGCCATGCCTTCGTTTTTTAAAAAAGCAGATGTTATGTTGGTTTCACTAAAAAAGAGTCCTGTATTTGCCCTTACAATTCCCGCAAAAGTGCAAGCATATATGGCTTCTGCAAAAATAATTTTGGGTATGTTTGACGGTGAAGGTCAGCAACTTATCAACGATAGCAAATGCGGTTTTGCAGTTGATGCTGGTGATTTTAATTTCTTGTATCAAAAAGCACTTCAGCTAAAATCTTTATCAATTGAACAACGACTAGAAATGGAACAAAATTCAAAAAACTTCTATGAACAAAATTTTTCTAAAACACAATTGTTTGATTTTTTAGAAACCGATTTTAACAACCAATTATAATGTCTTTAAACAATATCTTTATCACAGGATCAACGGGCTTTGTAGGCGCAAATGCCACCACATATTTTGAAAGTCTTCAAAAAAAGACTATTGGTGTTTCTAGAACGGCTATGCCCCAAACCAATACTATTGATTATAATACATTTTTTCAGCAACTCAAAACCGGAAATAATGCCGTCATACATCTTGCAGGGAAAGCCCACGATTTGAAAAAAACAACCGAAACCAAAGCTTATTTTGAAATAAATTTTGAGCTGACCAAAAAAATATTTGATGCTTTTTTAGCCTCAGAAAGCACCGTTTTTATCTATATGAGCTCTGTAAAAGCCATAGCAGATGTTGTAGAAAAAGAGCTTTTTGAGTCTGAAATTCCTGCGCCAATAACCGCTTATGGACAATCCAAACAACTTGCAGAAGACTATATTTTAAAAAACACACCTCAAAACAAAAGGGTTTTTATTTTGCGACCTTGTATGATTCACGGGCCAAACAACAAAGGCAATTTGAATTTGCTTTACCAACTTGTATCCAAAGGAATTCCGTGGCCGCTTGGTGCATTTAGCAACAAAAGATCGTTTTTGAGTGTCGAAAATTTGTGTTTTGTTATGAATGAATTAATGGATCAAACCCAAATTCAATCTAATGCGATGCAAGTTGCAGACAACGAGCCACTTTCAACCAATCAACTTATAGAATTGTTGGGCGAAAGTCTAAACAAACCAAGTAAAATCTGGAAAATCCCTACTTTTGGTATTCGGTTTTTAGCCAAGATTGGCGATGTTTTTCGCTTGCCTTTAAACAGTGAACGGCTACAAAAACTAACCGAAAACTATGTGGTTAGCAACCAAAAATTGCTTCAAACGATTCAAAAACCATTACCGATTTCGTCCAGAAATGGATTGAAATTAACCTTTAAATCCTTTTCAAAAAAATAAAACATGCAATACATTATCATCACCGCCCTGCTTTTTGTGCTCGAACTGCTTTATTTTAGAATAGCAGACAAATTTGATATTATCGACAAACCAAATAGTCGCTC
>JAYTNQ010000474.1:0-6634 GCA_043748255.1 Bacteroidota bacterium | reverse complement strand
ACCAACTATTATATCGCACCCCAAATTTGGGCATGGAAAGAAAACAGAATCAAAGCCATCAAACGCGATTTCGACCAACTTTTTGTCATTTTGCCTTTCGAAAAAGACTTTTTTGAAACAAAACACCATTTCAAAGTCAATTTTGTAGGCCACCCACTCCTTGATGCTATCCATAATTTTTGCCCTATAAACCAAGCCACTTTTCTATCACAAAACAAATTATCAAACTTGCCTATAATAGCCGTTTTGCCCGGAAGTCGCAAACAAGAAATTACAAAAATGTTGAAAATTATGCTTTCTGTAGCTCCAAAATTTGACCAATATCAGTTTGTAATCGCCGGAGCTCCAAGCCAAAATATCGAATTATACAAACCTTTTTTGAACCAGCCCAACATTGAATTTGTAGCCAATCAAACCTATAATCTTTTACAAATTGCCACCGCCGCCATCGTCACCTCTGGAACGGCAACACTCGAAACGGCACTACTCAAAATCCCAGAAGTAGTTTGCTACAAAGGCAGTTGGCTTTCTTATCAAATCGCAAAAAGAGTCGTCACACTTCAATATATTTCGTTGGTAAACCTGATTATGAACCAAGAAATAGTTACCGAATTGATACAACAAAACTGCAACAGCACCAATATCGCAACCGAACTTCATAAACTCTTAGACTCCAAAAACAGAGAGCGAATAGCCCAGCAATACAAAGAATTAGAAACCAAATTAGGCGGCATTGGCGCTAGTCAAAAAACCGCCAAATTGATAATCGAAGCTCTTTAGCACCCTTTTTTTCTTTTTTTTGGCGCACACCACCATCGCCCACACACCACCTGTCCTGCTGCACGCTATATCTTTTTTTGGTTTTTGAAAAAAAAACCAAAAAAAGGATGCCGCTGCATCAGGGCGATTTTAGACCTTTTGGGTCAAAAAACTTTTAGCTAATAACAAACAAAATTATAATAAATCCAAATTTCATCTAAAAAAAATTAGCTATAACCACAAATACGCATTACTTCTTTTTGCTAGTTGTATTATCAACTTCGATAATGAAAACAGCTACATCGTCCAAGCATTCCTAAAATTTATTTGAAAATGCAGGTTTGAAATTTGCCCACATTTTTGTCGAGCGTAAAATATATCCCTATCAAGTTGCTCTCCAACATTGCTTGGTTCCGTTTTTATCTTACATTCAAAAATAATAATATTCAAGATGTGAATAACTAATTAGTGAAATAAAAAGCATTAAAAATGTCCATTTGAACTAAAGGTCTAAAAAACAGCATTAATTTTGTCCATTACACCTCAATTATTTTATTATACTTGGTATAATCACTTTTAAAATATTGTTCATATATAGTAAAAATATCCAAATATTAAATAAACTATATTATATTTGTGTTATATATATACTGAAGCGTATGACCGAAGTGGTATGCCCAAAAGAGTAAAATATTAGGTTTTGGTTAGGTTTTTTTTTGGATGAATTTTAGATAGACTATAGAGCTTGTTTTTCCGGTAAGTGTACCAAACAAAAACCCACACAAAATATCTGACGGGAAATGCAATCCTAAATAAATTCGGGTGTAGGCAAACACGATTGGCCAGGCAAATAATAGCCATAAATATCGGTATTTTGGTTTGAAAACCTGATACAAAAACACGGCAACTGCCATGGTATTGGCGGCATGACCAGAGAAAAAGCTGAAACTTTTACTGCGTTTTACTATTCTAATTAGGGTATTAATTTCGGGATTGTTGCAGGGGCGCAACCGTTGAAAACCGTGCTTGAAAAGGTTGGTCGCTTGGTCTGTAAAGCTGATCAAAAATGCGATGCAAAGCAATAAAATCAAGGTTTTTTTGACGCCATATTGATTATAAACACCATACAAAAGCAGTGCAAAAAGTGGCCACCAATGTCCGAATTTTGTCAAATATAACCAAAAACCATCATATTCTGAACTGCCCAAATTGTTGAGGTATATCAAAATAGCGTGGTCTATAGCAACAATTTTTTCGAGCATAGGTAGTTAGGATTGTCGTTTGATTGGTCCCTCTGCAATATCGTTTATAGCATCTTTTGCGGCATTAATTTCAGTGTGAATGTCTTCAAGATTGGAGTTTTGGGCGATATTTTCAACTCCGTTATCTATCATTTTATTAAATCCAGTTTTTACTTCGGCAATTTCTGAGGTGAATCCGTTAGTCAAGGATTTGATATCAATACCATTTGCCACTGCGCTTTTGTTGATCTCGCTTTTGATATCTTCGGTAGCATTTTTGAGCTGTGCCATTCCTTTGCCCAACGTTCTAGCTATTTCTGGAATTTTGTCTGCACCAAAAAGCATTACGGCAATCAAGATAATAAAAATTAATTCTGAACCTCCAATTCCAAACATTTTGTGGGTTTTTTAAGTTTACAAAGTTAGCAAAAAAGTGTTAATCAAATTTTGATTTCACCAATTCTTTTGGCCAGTTGTTATTGCTTATATCAATATCGGCAGTTTCGAGTTTTGGATCTACTGTCCATTTTTTGACGCTTTTTTGAGTCGCAAATACACGGGTTACTTCGGCATCATTCATTCGCCATATTTGTGGCGGAAATATTTGTGTTTCGGTGGTGTTATCTTCAAAGGTGAGCTCTACGATTAGTGGCATCACAAGCCCGCCGGGTTTATTAAAAATAACTTGGTAAAAATATTTTGGGGCATTTAGTTTTTTTTGTTCATCTGCGCTAAAGTTTTTTTGAATATAATCGTTTAAACTTCCAACTTCTTTAATATCAAGTGCTTTGGATATGTTTTGAATAGCGTTGTCACTATTTCCGGGTATCAAATACACCAATGGACCAGTTGCGTTAAATCGGTTTCGTCGAGTGATTTCTGGTGCTACAAACCCTTTTGGTGGTTCGTTGCTCACTACATATTGTTGTACTTCTTTGATGCCAATATCGGTATAATCGGTGGTATAAAACCAGCCTCGCCAAAACCAATCCAAATCTACTGCCGAAGCATCTTCCATAGTTCTAAAAAAATCTTCGGGTGTTGGATGTTTGAATTTCCATCGGTTGGCATAGGTTTTAAAAGCATGGTCAAAAAGCTCATGTCCCATAATGGTTTCTCGCAATAGATTTAATCCTGCTGCGGGTTTTCCGTAGGCATTGTTGCCAAATTGATGCAAACATTCAGAGTTGGTCATTATGGGTTCTAATTTGCTTTGATCGCCACTCATATATGGTACAATTTTGACAACTGGCCCACGATTTGATGGAAAACTGGAGTCAAAAGTTTGTTCGGTCAAATACTCCATAAATGAGTTTAAACCTTCGTCCATCCACGTCCATTGTCGTTCGTCTGAATTGATTATCATCGGAAAAAAATTGTGCCCCACCTCGTGAATTACAACCCCCAGCATTCCATATTTTACACGATCTGTATAGGTTCCATCGGCTTCTGGTCGACCAAAATTCCAACAAATCATGGGGTATTCCATACCTTGATCTTGTGCGCTGACGGATACTGCTTTTGGATACGGATAGTCAAAGGTATAGCTCGAATAGCTTTTGAGGGTGTGTGCTACGGCTCGTGTAGAATATTGTTCCCAAAGAGGGTTGCCTTCTTTTGGGTAAAGCGAAACGGCCATAACGGTTTTCTTGTCAAGCTTGACGGCCATCATGTCTAAAATAAATTTTCGAGAGGTTGAAATGCCAAAATCCCGCACGTTTTCGGCTTTAAATCTCCATGTTTTTTTGTTTGTAGCAAAGCCTTTTTCGGCAGCAATAGCCTCATTTTGGGTAACAATAACAACGGGTTTGTCAAAACTTTTTTGTGCCAGTTGATATCTTTTTAACTGCTCTGCCGAAAAAACGGCAGCCCTGTTTTGCAACTCTCCTGTAGCTTCCATGACGTGATCTGCGGGTACGGTAATATTCACCTCATAGTTGCCAAACGGAAGTGCAAACTCGCCACTTCCCCAAAACTGCATATTTTGCCAGCCTTCAACATCATTATACACTGCCATTCTTGGAAAAAACTGTGCCAATACATACAGGTTGTTTCCGTCTTCAAAGTGCTCATATCCAGAGCGTCCGCCCACAATCATATAATTGTTTATGGTATAATTCCATTTGATATTCAAAACGGTTTTTTGTCCATGAAGCAACGGTTTTTCAAGATTGATACGCATCATGGTTTGGTTGATTGTGTATGAAATTGGTTTGCCCAGAGCGTCTTTTATAAAATCAATTTTGAAACCACCGTCAAATTTTTCTTCGATATATTTTCTAGAAAAACCGGCTGCACTTATCGATGTTTCAAATTTTGCGTTTTCTACCAAAGGCGTTTTAGAGTTTTTTGCTGCAATGTTTTGGTCGAGTTGTACCCACAAATATTCCAATGGTTCTTGGGCATTATTGGTATAGGTGATGGTTTCTGTGCCAAATAATTTTTGGTTTTTGTCATCTAGTTCTATATTCATTAGATAGTCTGCACGTTGTTGATAATAGGCTGGTCCTGGCGATCCGCCTGCAGTTCTATAAATATTTGGTGTGGCCAAAAGGTCATACATTTGTCTAAATTTGTTGGTGTCGGTGTGCCCGGTTTCTTTTGGCTTGATTTCTATTTTGGAGTCTTGCCCAAAAGTTGTGGTGGTGATTATCATCAGAACCACGGTCAAAAAAAGTTGCTTTTTCATGTCTTAAAATTGAGTTTGTAAATTTACACTATTTTTTTTGGTTTGTTTCTAATGCTCCACGAATTTAAAAATTCGATTTCGATTATAAAATATTTTGGAGTCTAAACCCGAATTTGTATCAAATTTTTACATTTCTAAGTGAATTTTATAGAAATGGAAAATTTTAAATTCGGTTCAAGATGTTTATTGCTTTGCCAAGTGTTCCGATGTAAGGTTGTGTAATTGCCTCTCGATATTGTGCATTTTTGTATTGTACTATTTTTACAATAAGTTTGTTTCGTTTGAAATTAAAAAACTGGTTTTACAAAAAAAGAAAATATAAATATTTCTCAAAGTTGAGAGATTTTGTTTAGGGTGGCGAGACGTTCGTCATTAGGGTTTGTTTGTAAAATTTTGTTTTGAAATATAGTCTTTAATTGACAAAAAATAATTTTAGTTATAAATAATTTTTTGAAAATGGATCTTGTATCAAACGGGTAAAAGTCTTGCTGCGACATGCGTGAGGGCAAAGGCGGAGCTCCTTTTTTTTGGGCGTTTTTCAGCCCAAAAAAAAGAGCGGGAGCCGGAGACCGACCCGAAGGGGCACGCCCAAAAAAAACGGAGAAATATCGGATTTTTTTATCGAATTTCGTTATTTTGAATTAGGTCTAAATAGAGGTTTATTTTGTCTTTGAGTTCTTTTCGTGGGGTGATGAAATCTAAAAAGCCGTGCTCGAGTACAAATTCTGCGGTTTGAAATCCTTCGGGGAGGTCTTTTCCGGTGGTGTCACGCACTACTCTTGGGCCTGCAAATCCAATCAAAGCTCCTGGTTCTGAAATGTTTACGTCGCCCAGCATGGCGTAGGATGCGGTGGTGCCGCCTGTTGTTGGGTCTGTGCAAAGTGAGATGTAGGGGAGTTTTGCATCGGCCAATTGTGCGAGTTTTGCAGATGTTTTGGCGAGTTGCATCAGCGAGTAGGCGGCTTCCATCATTCTGGCGCCCCCAGATTTTGAAATCATCACAAAGGGGGTTTTGTTTTTGATGGCATAGTCTATGCCTCGTGCAATTTTTTCGCCAACAACGGCGCCCATCGAGCCGCCAATGAAGGCAAAATCCATGCAGCAGACTACCAATTCTTTGCCTTTTGATTTGCCTACACCTGTGCGAACGGCGTCTTTGAGCTTGGTTTTTTCCATGGCTTCTTTGAGGCGGGAGGCGTATTTTTTGGTGTCTTCAAAGTGAAGTGGGTCTTTCGAGGTCATTTTGGCATCTAATTCTTTGAATTGATTGTCGTCAAAAAGGATTTCAAAATAGGCTTCGCTGCCTATTCTTACATGAAAGCCGTCTTCTGGACTTACCCATAGATTGCGTGCCAACTCGTCGGCATCTATAATTTTTCCGGTTGGCGATTTGTACCACAGTCCTTTTGGAACATCTTTTTTGTCTTCGGTTGCTGTGGTGATGCCTTTTTCTGTTCTTTTAAACCAAGCCATGTTTTGTGTTTTTTAGATTATAATTGTATAATACTAAATTTTACCATTCGGTATCTTGTTTGATTTTCATTTTTACAAAATTTTGTAATTTTATAACTGGTTTTACAACGTATTCACGTTATTCAAGTCTGCAAATGCTTGTGCTAATCTTGTATTGAAGGTTATTTCGCCTTCGCGAAACCATTTTCGGGGGTCGTAATGTTTTTTGTTTGGCGATTCGGCTCCGTCTGGACTTCCAATTTGGGTGCGCAAATAGTCGATATTTTGTACCATATAATCTCTAATTCCTTCTGTGAAAGCAAATTGCAAATCAGTATCTATATTCATTTTGATAACGCCATAAGAAATGCCTTCTCTGATCTCTTCGAGTGTTGAGCCTGATCCACCATGAAAAACAAAGTCAACTGGATTGGCTCCGGTATTGAATTTATTTTGAACAAAATCTTGAGAATTTTTGAGAATTTTTGGGGTC